>NZ_JAGPYL010000059.1:0-41595 GCF_018070095.1 Micromonospora sp. U56 | reverse complement strand
TGACGATACGTCTGGCCGGCCAGGCGGTCCGCTGGACCAACGCCACCGAACGCGAAGCCGCACTACGCATCGACGCCGAACGACTTATTGCAGCGTAACCACTCGGTTACCCGACGGTCTCTGAGAGCCGAAAGCGGAACGCCCGGCCGATCCTCGCGGATCGACCGGGCGTTCTCGCTGTTCACGAGCGGTGGCGGCGGGATTTGGCGTCGCGGGGATCTCGTCGGGCGGCACGTCGCCCGCAGACGAGAACCCGGCCGCCGACCCGGGTGGCGCCCCGCGTGGCAGCCAGTGACGATACGGCCGTACCGGGCAGGCTCACCCGGACAGGGCACCCAGCGAAGGTCGGCGTGAGCAGCGTCCAGGCCCGCTTCCAAGTCTTTTCGGCCCGTACGCGCTCAGTGGGGTGAGTGCGCCACCTAGGCCAACTAGACGGGCCGTTCGTCTACGGTCGCCCCCGCATGCTCACGAACCAGACGACAAGTGAGACGAGGGAGCACGGCGCCCGATCATCCTGCTCGTTCGGCCAGGTCCGTCGGCATATGCGACCTCGGGCAACCGTCTGTCGACGACCGCCGGCGCCCTGGGCCGTTGCTGTCGAGCGCCATCAGGACAATTCGGCGGGGGCGGGTACCTCACCGGGGTTCTGGGCGGCTCGGCGCACGTCGGCGACTGCGATCCCGAGCAGCACCACGGGCACCACAGCAACCGCCGCCAGCGGGGGCGCGAAGGCCAGCGGTACGGCGAGTACCAACAGAGCGGCGATGCCGAGCAGACGGGGCGGGGAGACACGGGAAAACACCACCCGCTCCAGGAGAGCTCTGCCCGCGACGTACAGAGCGGGGCCGCCCACCATGACGGCAAGCCAGGACGGGTAGTTGCGGCCGGTGGCACGGAGCTGGATCAGTTCGTGTCCAACCGCCGTGGCGGCAACTCCCACGATCATGAGAACGTGAGCGGCTTGGGCGACGCGGCCCAGCTTGGCCGGGTTTTTGGCGGATTCGATGGCGTCTCCGAACAGCTCTCCTGCGGTGTGCGAGTAGATTCGCCAGAGCAGCACTGTGGTGAGGAATGCGAGGACCAGGCCGAGTGTGGCGGTAGGGCTGTGAAGGCCGTCATGGTCGGTGTAGGCGACCCCGACCGCCAGAATCGTCTCTCCGAGCGCGATCAGCATCAATTGGCGGTGACGGTCAGCGAGGTGCTTGGGAGCCTGTGCCCACACGGTGATTCGCTGCTGTCCCAGCCCAGGAACTGGCCACCCGAGCCGGGCGGCTCCGAAGTCGATGGCGATAGCGATCAGCCACAGCAGGGTTCGGCTGAAGTCCGCGGGCATGAAGGCGCCGAGCAGCCACGGTACCGCGGAGACACCGGACCAGACCAAGGTTCGCAGATACACGCGGCTCAGGATGTGCGTTCGCAGCATCAAATACAGCGCCAGCGATCGGCCGGCTTGGAGAGCGAGGTAGACGGCAGCGAAGATCAGCGGCCCGCCGTTGAAAGCGCTGGGGATAGCGGCACCCAACAGGAGCAGACCGAACGCCGTCATCAGCACCATCGCCTGGACCGGGGCACGGCGGGGGTCGAAGCGTGCGGTCACGTAGGCCGCGGTGATCCACACCCAGAGCAGCGGCAGGATCAGCAACAACCCGTGCAGAAACCCGTACCACCGCACCTCGAGGGAAGCGCTCTTCAAGTCGTAGGTGCCCGACGCCACCACGCGATTGAGGGCGAAGACCACCACCAGATCGAGGAAGAGCTCAACCAAGCTGGCCTGCTGCTCACTCTGCTCACCGCGAAGCAACGTGCCTGCCCCGTCTGCATCCTCGGCGGAACCAGCCTTCTTCATACCGGCATTCAAAACGGTATGCGTCGGGCAAGTGGCGAATCGGGAAATTGCTCCCGTCCTGTTCCACAGGCGTGGCGCCCATCGCGCAGGTCGCGCAGGACTTCGGGATCTCCGAGTCGTGCCTGCACCGCTGGCTCAGCCTCGCGACATCGAGGACGAACGGGCTCCGCTGGCCGATGGTGACCCGGTGTATCGGGCACGGACCTGCGGCTGAGGCTTAAGCCCTTGGGCCGGCTCTTCCGCTGCCTCACAGCAGGTGACAGCCCTTGCCGGCGTCAATGGTGCCCGGCTTGTGCCCGATGATTCAGCCGATCCCTGACGCACCGTGGAGGAGCCGGCCTGGGCCGCGACCCGTCAAGGGAGAGGCAATTTCTGCGCGTTTTGCGGTTGTTCGGTGCTGCATTCTGAAGATTGGATCGGTGACCGAGGGTGGGGCCGGCGGCCGGCGGGATGAAGGGGGAGGGCGGAATCCGGATCGGCCCGGCCAAGTCGTGGCGAGGACGGAGAGCGCCGCGGGAGATGCCCGCCGGGCGAACTTCCTGGAGTTGTTCTTCGATCTGGTGCTGGTCTTCGCGTTGTCGGGAGTCGTCTCCCGGGTCGCGCCGGACCTGGCCGCCGACACCTTCGCCCAGCGGTGGGCGGGGCTGCTGTATGTCCTCGTGCTGGTCCTGCCGATCATGTGGCTGTGGACGACCACTGCCCACATCACCAGCCGTTTCGACCCGCGCCGGCCGGCCGTCCAGGCGATGGTGCTGCTCACCGCGTTGGGCGTGGTGTTCATGGCGTCGTCGTTGCCGTACGCGTTCTTCGAGCGCGGCTACGCGTTCGCCGTACCGTACGTCGTCCTTCAGGTCGGACGACCGTTGGTTCTCATCGCGCTCGTGCGGGATCGTGCACAACGAAGCCTCAACACACGGTCGGCGATCTGGTTCACCAGATCGGCCGTGCCGTGGCTGGCCGGCGTCCTGGCTGAGGGCTGGTCCCGGGTGGGCCTGTGGGCGCTGGCCATCACTATCGACCTCGTGGCGGCCCGCTCCGCCTGGCCGTTCCCCGGCATGAGCCGGACACTGGACAGCGCCTGGGAACCCACCAAGACCCATCACCTCGCCGACCGGTACGAGCAACTCCTGCTGATCGCGCTCGGCGAGAGCGTGCTGTCTCTCGGGATCACCTACACCGACACGGCGGTGTCACCGGCCACGACGCTGGCTCTGGTGGTCGGCTTCGCCACCACGGTGCTGCTGTGGCGCATCTACTACTACCGGGCCGGGCAGGTGCTCCCCGAAGCCGTCCACTCAGCCGGCGACCAGGTCCGAGCCGGCCGGAACACCGGACGCGCCCACGTCCTCATGGTCCTGGGCATCGTGCTCGTGGCGACCGGCTACGAAATCGTCCTGGCACACCCGGGCAGCCCCGTACGGCCAGCCTGGCTGGTCGCGATCCTCGGCGGGCCGATCGTCTACCTCGTCGGCCGGATCATCTTGGAACGCGTGGTCTTCAACCGGCTCGCCCGGCGCAGACTCATCGGCATCGCGGTCCTGGCCGCCGCGGCACTGCCACTGGGCTTCACCACACCGTTGATCGCGGCCACCGGCGCCCTCGCCATACTCCTCGGCATGGCCCTGGCCGACGCCCGACAGGCCTGGGGGCAACCACCAGAAGCCCCATCACCAGCCGATGCCCAGCCGATGAGCACCTGATTCCGGAAAGTCGTAACGACATCACTGTGATGTGTCGTTGGCTGCGATCGGCGTTCCCAGCAAGAGGTACGAACGGCAGCACTCGGGCGTGAGTCAAGGCCAAACGGGAGGCTGACAGTGCCACCCAACCGGCAACTGAGACCAGAAGTGAGACCAGAACGACACAGCGCCCGAACGGTCCTCGCGGACTGCCGGGCGCTGCGCCTCTTCAGAGGCGGTGGCGGCGGGATTTGAACCCGCGGAGGGGTTGCCCCCTCACACGCTTTCGAGGCGTGCTCCTTAGGCCACTCGGACACGCCACCGCCGACGAGGGTACAGGACCGCCGGTCTGGATGCCGAACCGGTATGCCCGCCTCCGGCCTGGCAGGATCTTTGCCATGAGTACGCACATCGGCGCGAAGCCGGGAGAGATCGCCGAGCGGGTCCTGATGCCGGGCGACCCGCTGCGGGCCAAGTGGATCGCGGAGACCTACCTCGAGGACGCCACGTGCTACTCGACGGTCCGGGGCATGCTGGGCTTCACCGGCCGCTGGAACGGCGTGCCGGTCTCCGTCCAGGGCACCGGCATGGGCATGCCGTCCGCCTCCATCTACGCCCACGAGCTGGTCAACGAGTACGGCGTGAAGACCCTGATCCGGGTCGGCTCCTGCGGCGCCCTGTCCGAGGACCTCCAGCTGCGCGACGTGGTCGCGGCGATCGGGTCCTCCACCGACTCGAACATGAACCGGATGCGGTTCGACGGGCTGATCGACTACGCCCCGGTCGCCGACTTCGGGCTGCTGCGTACCTCGGTGGAGGTGGCCGAGCGGCGCGGCATCAGCATGCGGGTCGGGCCGATCCTGGCGGCGGACGCCTTCTACACCGACCGGCCGGACCTCTACGACAGCCTGGCCGACTACGGCGTGCTGGCGGTGGAGATGGAGTCGGCGGCGCTCTACACGATCGCGGCCCGGTTCAAGGCGCGGGCGCTGACCATCCTGACCGTCAGCGACCACATCAAGACCGGCGAGAAGACCACCGCCGAGGAGCGCGAGCAGACCTTCAGCCAGATGGTCGAGATCGCCCTGGACACCGCCATCGCCTGATTTCCCCTCCTTTCCCGGCGCCCCGTCATCCGGACCGGATGGCGGGGCGTCGCCGTGTCCGGAGTGAGCACCGTCACCGCTCTAAACAATACGACCGGTCGTGCTTTTGGGTTTAGCCTCTCCCCATGAGAGTCGACGGACGCGTCGCCCGCGGCGACCGGACCCGGGCCGCCGCGCTGGACGCCGCGGTGGTGCTGGCCACCGAGGTCGGACTGCACGGGCTCTCGCTCGCGCAGCTCGCCGACACGCTCGGGGTGAGCAAGTCCGGCCTGTTCGCGCACTGGCGCTCCAAGGAGGCACTCCAGCTCGCCACCGTCGACCGGGCGGTGGAGCAGTGGCAGGAGCGGATCATCGACCCGGCGCTGCGCGCCCCCCGGGGCGTCCGGCGGCTCTGGGCGCTGCACCAGTCCCGGATCGACTTCTACGCCGCCCGGGTGCTCCCCGGCGGCTGCTTCTTCGCCAGCACCGACTTCGAGTACAACGCCCGACCCGGCCCGGTCCGGGACCGGCTCGCCGAGGTGTTCGGGCGCTGGACCGCGTTCCTCGAACACCTCGTCGGGGAGGCGGTCGCCGCCGGCGAACTCCCCGTCGACACCGACGTCCCGCAGTTGGCGTACGAGATCGACGCGCTCGGGATCACCGCCGCGCTGCGGTCCCGGCTGCTGGACCCCGACACCGCCTACCGGCACGCCCGCCAGGGCCTGCTGCACCGCCTGCGGGCGTTGTGCCCCGATCCGACCCTGCTACCGGAAGGCCTCTCATGAGCAACGCCCTGGCCGCCCCCACCGCCGTCGAGTACGGCCACGTCGAGCACGTCAGCGTGTACCTCGACGACCTCGACGCCCTCGGCATCCTGCACAACTCCCGGTACGCGGTGCTGCTGGAGCGGGCCCTGACCGCCTACTGGGCCGAGCGGGGCGTCTCCTACCAGGGCGGTCAGCGCAGCGCGCCGGACACCTTCCACGCGGTCCGCGAGTTCACCATCACCTACCGCGCCCCGATCGCGGCCACCGGGCCGGTGGCGGTGCACTTCTGGCTCGAACACTTCGGCACCAGCAGCGCCGAGTACGCCTACCAGTTCCGCTCGCTCGACGGCAGCATCGTGCACGCCGAGGGCCGGCGGGCGATCGTCCGGCTCGACCCGGCGACCCTGCGACCCACCCCGTGGACCGAGACCGGCCGCGCGGTGGCCGCGAACCTGCTCCGCCCCACCCCGACCCCGGCCTGACCCGGCCGCGGGCGGTCAGCGGAAGAAGGCGCGCAGCAGGGCGGCGCTCTCGGACTCCAGGACGCCGCCGTAGACCTCCGGCCGGTGGTTGAGCCGGCGGTCGCGCAGCACGTCCCAGAGCGAGCCGGCCGCCCCGGTCTTGGGCTCCCAGGCGCCGAAGACCACGGTGGACACCCGGGCCAGGACCAGCGCGCCCGCGCACATCGTGCAGGGTTCCAGGGTGACCACCAGCGTGCAGCCGTCGAGCCGCCAGCGGCCCAGCCGCTCAGCGGCCCGGCGCAGCGCCAGCACCTCGGCGTGCGCGGTCGGGTCACCGGTCAGCTCGCGCTCGTTGCGCCCGATCGACAACTCGGTCCCGTCCGGGCCGTAGAGCACGGCGCCGACCGGGATGTCGTCGGAGGCGTCCGCGCCGTCGGCGCCCGGGGCGGGCGTGTCCGGGCCGGTGACGGCGACCTCCAGCGCGCGGCGCATCCACAGTTCGTGCCGCTGCCGGCGGCCCGCCCCGTCCGGGTCGGCCAGCCCCTCGTCCGCGCCGGGCCCGACCCGGCCGACGGCGCCCGGGGTCGGCTGCCCCGGGCGTACGGTCTCCAGCGCCGGGTCGGTCGAGTCGACCGGCTCGGCGGCGCCGGCCAGCGGCGAACCGCCGCCCGACAGGGCGGCTCCGTCGCCGGACGGCGGGTCAGACCTCACGCAGTTCCTCGACCTCGTCGGCGCACCCGAGCACCTGGCAGACCTCGGCCGTGACGTCGGCCGGGAGCATCCCCTCGTGGGCGCAGAGCCGGAGCAGCTTCGCAGCGGAGATGCCCAGGTCGGCGAGGATGTCGGCGTCGCCGACCGGATCCGCCTCGGGGTCGACCGCCGGCTGCTCGCTCTCCTCGGTCCCGGCGGCGGACGGCCGGGGCTCCTCGGTCTCCTCCAGCCCGGTGACCGAGGTCTTCAGGTCACCGACGAGCAGCGCGCCCAGCCGGGAGTCCTCGGCGTACGCGGAGTCGGAGCCGAAGATCCGCAGGTCCTCCCCCTCGTCCAGGCGCAGGATCACCAGGTAGGCGTCGTCCGCCTCGACGAAGAGCAGCGACAGGTCGGCGTCGGGCTCCACGTCGCGCAGCCGGTCGGCGACCTCGTCGATGTCGGAGGCGCCCCGTAGGTTCACCTCGGCGGCGCTCCACTCGCCCTCGTCGCGCACCACGGCGGCAGCGAAGTACGACACGGTCCCCCCAAAGGCCTCGGCACAGCACGCCGACTCGTTACGCGATGCACGTTAACCGGTCGCGTCGGCAGGCGACCGGTCAACGCCCCGAAGGGCCGGTCAATCCTGAGAAAGTCGCCTCAGCCGGCGACGCGACGCCGGGTGGCGATCAGCTGTCGCAGCCGCTCGGTGTGCTCCCGCTGCGGCTTGTCCCGCTGTCGTACCGCGCGGGCCCCCGCCAACTCGGCGAGAATCTGCAGGCGGCGACGGCTGCGATCGGGGTCGAGCCGCGGGGTGGTCCAGGCCATACCGGAAAGGGTCCCCAGTCACAGCGAGTACGTCAAGATGGCGTTCGAAGCGAAGCCGGGCGATGACACAGCGTCACCACATCGGCCAATCCGCGCTGGTCGCCCAGCGCACGACCACGATCGCGAACGCGATGCTCCAACCACCCGCAGTGACGATCGCCACCCCGGTCGCCACCCCCCGATCGCCGTACCGGACGAGGCCGAGGGCGGCCAGCCAGGCCACCACGCCGGCGATCACGGTCCACCAGGCGTACCCGGGGACGCCGCGGCCGAGAAGGCCGAAGAGCACCAGCCAGGCGGCGGCGAGCGCCGCGCCGGCAGCCACCCCGCTGCCGGTCACCGGGTGGGGCTCGCGCCACGTCGGCCGGCGCGGCGGCCCAGACGGGAACAGACCCGAGGGGGTACGCGCCATGAACTGCCCGGCGGCCGGCCCGGCCGGGTACGTGGGCTGACCATCCATCGCCGTCACCGCTCCCGTCCACGCACCCCCCGGCGCTCCGGGGGACCCTCCCACCGTATCCGTCTGCCAGGATGTCCGGATGTCGTCGCGATCGACCGGCCGCCGCACGCGTCCGGCGTACCCGGTCCTGCTGTTGCTGGCACCGGCGTTGCTCGCCGGCTGCGCACCCGGCGACCGGCCGGCCGCCGCACCGAGCACGGTCTGGGACGCTCCGTCCGCGACGGCCCCCGCGGACCAACCGGCGCCGCCGGCTGTCGCGCCCTCCGCGAGCCCGGCCGCGCCGTCGGCGTCGCCGAGCCGCGCGCCGCTGCGACGGGTCTTCCCGGTACGCGCCGGCAAGGTCGCCTACCACCCGACGCACTCGGCGTATCCGGGCACCGACATCTTCGCCGACTGCGGTGAGCCGGTGGTGGCGGTGACCGACGGGACGATCCTGGAGGTGAGCCGGGTGGACCGGTTCGACCGGCGGGGGCCGTTGGGGCCCTACAACGGCGGGCTCTCGGTGTCGTTGCTCGGTGACGACGGGGTGCGGTACTACGGCTCGCACCTGAGCGCGATCAGCGCGGGCGTGGACGCCGGCGTGCGGGTCCGCGCGGGGCAGCAGCTCGGCAAGGTGGGCCGGACGGGCAACGCCAACAACGTCTGCCACCTGCACTTCGGCCTGTCGCCGAAGTGCACCGGCCGGGACGACTGGTGGATCCGCCGGGGCGTGGTGTGGCCGGCGAAGTACCTGGATTCGTGGCGCCGCGACGGCAACCGGTCGCCGGTCGCCGCGGTGACGTCCTGGGAGCGCGAACACGGCTGCCCGAAGGCGCCGGGCACGACCACGGACGCCGGCTGACCGGAGGCACGGGAGCCCGCGCAACAGGGTCGTCACCCGACTGACACATTGACGAAAGTCTGGTCGATTCGTTAACGTCCGCGTGAGAGAGCGCTCTCTCGGGTAACAAACCTCCCGATTCCGACGAACCGCGACCCCGGGCCCCCGATCCGGCGCCGCGCTGGAGGAACGATGAACCCTCCCGTCCCACCCCGCCGCACCCCCTGGGTGCTCGCCACCACCACCGCCCTGGCCGTCGTCGTCGCCGGTCTCGCCCTCACCGCCACCGCCCCCGCCGAGGCCGCCACCGTCGGCGCCGGCAGCTACACCACCGACCGGGTCGGCCCCCTGCCCACCGGCTGCGGGGACCTGTCCACCAACCCCCGGCAGTTCGTCACCGCCAACGCACCCGCCGGCCCGATCCCCACCAACGACTGGTGGTCGTCGTTGCTGTGGAAGCGGACCAACTGCGCGTACAGCGAGCCGCTGCACGCGCACCCCGCCTCCTACCAGCCCTTCGGCGACGGCCTCGGCTTCTCCGCGACCTCCACCCCCACCATCACCGGCACGGCGACCGGGGTGGGCGAGTACAAGTACGCGTACGCCGAGGACATCCGGGTCGGCGTGACCGGGCTCGGCGCGCCGATCGTCAAGGTCGACGACTGGACGGACTGGACGGTCACCCCGTACTGGAGCGACGGCACTCGTACCCTGCGGGCCACCATCGGCCACGGCCTGCCGTTCGCCTACTTCCGGACCAGCGGCGGCGACGCGCTGATCAACACCACCGGCGGTAGCCCGACGGTGTGGTCCCAGAACGGCGCCACCATCGGGTTCACCGTCCGGGGCCACGACTACGTCGCCTACGCCCCGACCGGCGCCGCCTGGACCGTCGCCGGCGGACGGATCACCTCCACCCTGGCCGGCAAGGGCTACTTCTCCGTCGCCCTGCTGCCCACCACGCCGAGCACCGACGCCACCGCCCGCGCCGACCTCGCCACCACCTACGGGCGGTACGCCCACGCACACGTCACCGGCACCCGGGTCTCCTACTCCTACGACCAGGCCAGCAGCCGGGTCACCACCACGTACGCCTTCACCACCACGCCCCGGGAGGGCACCGCCACCCAGACCGTGGTGAGCCTCTACCCGCACCAGTGGAAGGCGCTGGCCGGCGCCACCCCGATCGGCCAGAGCTATCCGTCCGCCCGGGGCCGGATGAAGGTGCTCACCGGCGTCAACCAGTTCCGCACCGCGATGACCTACCAGGGGGTGCTGCCGGAGCTGCCCGCCGTCGCCACCGGCGCCGGCGCCGACCTGGCCCAGCTCCGGGACCAACTCGCCGCGGTGCGGGGCAACCCGATGGACCAGCGCGGCACCGACACGTACTGGACCGGCAAGGGTCTCGGGCGGGCCGCCCGGATCGCCGAGATCGCCGACCTGGTCGGTGACCCGGAGACCCGTACCGCCGCGCTGAACGCCATCCGGTCCACGCTGAACGACTGGTTCACCGCCACCCCCGGCAAGGCGGCCCGGGTCTTCTACTACGACCGGAACTGGGGCACGCTGATCGGCTACCCCGCGTCGTACGGCTCCGACCAGGAGCTCAACGACCACCACTTCCACTACGGGTACTTCATCGCGGCCGCCGCGACGCTGGCCAAGTTCGACCCGGCCTGGGCCACCACCGACCGGTACGGCGGCATGGTCGACCTGCTGATCCGGGACGCCAACAACTACAGCCGCGAGGACACCCGCTTCCCGTACCTGCGGGACTTCGACATCTACGCCGGGCACGACTGGGCCTCCGGGCACGGCTCGTTCGCCGCTGGCAACAACCAGGAGTCGTCGTCGGAGGGGATGAACTTCGCCAACGCCCTCATCCAGTGGGGACAGGCCACCGGCAACACCGCCGTCCGGGACGCCGGCATGTTCATGTACACCACCCAGGCGGCGGCGATCCAGCAGTACTGGTTCGACGTCGACGACGAGAACTTCCCGGCCGCGTTCGGGCACTCGACGGTCGGCATGGTCTGGGGCGACGGTGGCGCGTACGCCACCTGGTTCAGCGCCGACCCGGAGATGATCCAGGGCATCAACATGCTGCCGGTCACCGGCGGCCACCTCTACCTGGGCCACCGGCCGGCCTACCCCCGGACCAACTACGCCGAACTGGTCCGCAACAACGGCGGCGAACCCACGGTCTGGCAGGACATCCTCTGGCAATTCCTGGCCCTCGGCGACCCCGACGCGGCACTGACGAAGCTGCGCGCCAACCCCGGCTACACCCCGGAGGAGGGTGAGAGCCGCGCCCACACGTTCCACTGGATCCGCAACCTGGCGGCACTGGGCCAGGTGGACACCGGCGTCACCGCGAACCATCCGCTGGCGACCGTGTTCACCCGCAACGGCGCCCGCACCTACGTGGCCAGCAACATCACCGCCGCCCCGCTGACGGTGACCTGGTCCGACGGCACCCGGCTGACGGTCGCGGCCGGACGGACGGCGACCACCGGGGCGTACACCTGGAGCGGCGGCAACGCGGGCGGCGGCGCGAGCCCGAGCCCGACGCCGACCAGCCCGACGCCGAGCCCGACACCCACCACCCCGAGCCCGACGCCGACCACACCCCCGCCCAGCGGCTCACCGACGCGGTACCTGCTGCCCGGCGGTGGCCTGGGGGCGGCCGGCGGCACGACGACCATCACGGTGGCCGGCGCCGGCGGCACCAACCACGACGGCACGCCGACCAACCCGGTGGTCTTCACCGCGACCGGGCTGACCATGGCGTACTCGGGTGGGCAGACCCGGTTCGACCTGTTCCTCGACGCCGGCTCGGCCGTCGGCAACGGGGTGCAGGCGCGGGTCTCCTACGACCTGACCGGTGACGGGACCGTCGACCGGGTGGAGACGTACCGCTACTTCGCCACCGACCCGGTCCCCGGCTACGAGCACTACACCCAGAACGCCGGGCTGCTCGCCGCCACCGGCGCCCTCGGCAACCTGTCGAACGGCACGGTGAAGGTGGAGGTCTGGTCCGCCATCGGCACGAACCCGACCACCCTCGGCATCGGCGACCGCTCGGTCGTCACGCTGCCGTACGCCTGATCCGGCGTACCACCACCAGCCCGCGCCGCCGGTCGTACCCCCGACCGGCGGCGCGGGCGCGTAGTTTGCAGGTCATGACCGCCCGGGATCCCATCGCCGACCTGCGCCGGATCGCGTTCCTGCTGGAACGGGCCAACGAGGCCACCTACCGGGTCCGGGCGTTCCGGTCGGCGGCGAAGGGCCTGGCCGAGCTGCCGGCGAAGGAGGTCGCCGAGCGCGCCCGCACCGGCAAGCTCACCGAGCTGACCGGCGTCGGTGACGTCACGGCCCGCTGCGTCGCCGAGTCGCTGGCCGGCGAGGAGCCGGTCTACCTGCGCCGGCTGGTCGCCACCGAGGGCACCGACCTGGACGCCGCGGCCGCCGCGCTGCGGACCGCGCTGCGCGGCGACTGCCACACCCACTCCGACTGGTCCGACGGCGGGTCGCCGATCGAGGAGATGGCGCTCGCGGCGGTCGAGCTGAGTCACGAGTACGTGGTGCTGACCGACCACTCGCCGCGGCTCAAGGTGGCCCGGGGCCTCACCGCGGACCGCCTGCGCAAACAGCTCGACCACGTCGCGGCGGTGAACGAGGCCCTGCCCAAGGGGTTCCGCATCCTCACCGGCATCGAGGTGGACATCCTCGCCGACGGCTCGCTCGACCAGACCGACGAGCTGCTGGCCCGGCTGGACGTGGTGGTCGGCTCGGTGCACAGCGGGCTGAGCGACGAGCGGGCGAAGATTACCCGCCGGATGCTGGCCGCGATCGACAACCCGCACCTGGACATCCTCGGCCACTGCACCGGTCGGATGGTGTCGTCCCGCCCGGCCGGGGTGAAGGGTCCGGGTGACCGCGCGCACCGACCGCGTACCCGGGGCGAGAGCGACTTCGACGCGGACGCGGTCTTCGCCGCGTGCGCCGAGCGCGGCGTGGCCGTCGAGATCAACTCCCGGCCGGAGCGGCAGGACCCGCCGAAGCGGCTGATCCGCCGGGCCCTGGAGGCCGGCTGCCGGTTCGCCATCAACACCGACGCGCACGCGCCGGGGCAGCTGGACTGGCAGCGGTTCGGCTGCGAGCGGGCGGCGCTCTGCGGCGTCCCCGCCGACCGGGTGGTCAACGCCTGGCCGGCCGACCGCCTGCTCACGTGGGCCCGCACCCGCCGCTGACCCCCGGGAGCCGCGATGTCGCCGAAACGGCGGTGTCCGCAAGCCGGGAGACCGCCGTTTCGCCGCAAACGGAGTGGATCAGTGTCGGACCGGCACGACGCCGGGTCCGGGCCGGCGGGGTCAGCGGGCGGCGGGCTCCGCGGCCGGCACGGCAGGGACGCCGGTAACGGCCTCGGTGCGCGGGCGGCGCGGACCGACCAGGCCCTGCGTCACCGCGACGCCGAGCAGCACGACCAGGGCGCCGACGGGCTGGTGCCAGTTCATCCGCTCGTCGAGCACCACCGCGCCGATCACCACCGCGAAGATCGGGATCAGGTAGGTCACCGTGGAGGCGGTGCTCGCGCCGGCCACCCGGATGTTGCGCAGGTTGATCACGAAGGCCAGCCCGGTGCCGAGCGCGCCGAGCGTGACCACGCTGCCCACCACCGGCGCCGACAGCTCGGTCGGCACGGGCGGCGCCCCGACCACCAGCGGACCGACCACCGCGAGCTGCGCCGTCGCCACCAGCAGCTGCGCCGCGGAGAGCGACAGTCCGGAGTACGAGCTGCCGGCGATGAACTTCTTCTGGTACGGGATGGCCACGCCGTAGCAGGCCGCCGCACCGAAGCACATCAACTGGCCGGTGAAGTGCGAGCCGCCGACGCCCTCCCAGACGCCGAGCACCACCAGCACGCCGAGGAAGCCCAGCCCGAGCCCCACCGCCCGGCGCGCGGTCAGCCGCTCGGTGCGGAAGGCCAGCACCGCCAGCGGCAGCACGATGAGCGGCGTGGTGGCGTTCCAGATGCCGGCGAGCATCGACTCGACGCGCTGCTCGCCGTAGCCGAAGAGGGTGAACGGGAGCGCCACCCCGAACGCGGCGACCACGACCAGGTGCGCCCAGACCCGGGGCTCCCGCGGCAGTCGGTCGCGGAGCACGGCGAGCACCACCAGCAGGGTGAGCGCGCCGGTGGCCACCCGGTAGAGGGTGAGATGCAGCGGGTGCAGCTCCTCGATGCCGACCTTGATGAAGAGGAAGCTCGCACCCCAGATCGCGGCGAGCGCCAGGAAGCCGGGCAGCCAGCTGCGCAGCGGCGCCCGGTCAGGGGTCACATGGGTGGTCACCCCTGACACTCTGCCGCAGGGGTACGACGATGTCCCGCGAAAATCGGACGCCGTGTCGACCGCCACAGCGGCCCCGCCACCGCACGGTCGTCGACCGGTCGAGCCGGTGCGGGATCCGCGCAGGAACCCCGGCGGCGCACCGTCGTTGATCAGCCGGGAGGGGTGAGGCGCTGATGCTGCTGACGCGCGGGTCGGATCCGGTGCTCGACCTCGACGGCGGGTGGACGGTGCAGCGCGCGGAACGCCACCTGCGGGTCGGTGAGCTGGCCGGCGCGCGGCACGAGTGCGTCGACGGTCAGCTGGTGGTCACCCCGTTCCCGCCGGCCACCGAGAGCATCGCGACGGCGAGCCTGGCCAGCGCCCTGGTGCCGGCGGCCGAGGCGACCGGCCGGCACGTGCTCGGCCGGGTCAACCTGACCTTCTCGCCGACCTGCTGGATCCAGCCGGACGTCACCGTGCTGCACACCCTCCCCGCCACCGACGAGGAGGAACGGTGGGTGCCGGCGCAGCTGTGCGCCCTGGCCGTGGAGTTCGTCCGGCCCGGCGGACCCGCGCCGGACGGGGCGGACAAGCGGCGCCGCTGCGCCGAGGGCGGCGTGCCGTACTTCATGCGGGTGGAGATCGGCGGCCGGTTGCGCCGGGTGGCGGTGGAGCTCTTCGGCCTCGACGGCGACGGGCACTACGTGCCCACCGCGCGGGCGGTCGGCGGGGAGCGGCTGCGCGCCCGGTCGCCGTTCCCGATCGACGTCGACCCGGCGCGACTGCTGCCCCCGAACACGCCAAACACGCTCGACATCAGGGCCGGTCGGTCACGTAGGGTCGCAGCGTGGGACGAATCGATGACCTCGCGAACCGCTACGTGGCCGACTGGGCCCCGCTGAGCCCGACCGGCGCCACCTACGTCGGTATCGCCGGCTACGACGACCAGCTCGACGACCTCTCCCCGGCCGGCTACGAGGCCCGGGCCGAGCTGACCCGGCGCAGCCTCGCCGACCTCGACGTGACCGAGCCGGACACGGAGATCGAGCGGACGGCCAAGGAGGCCATGCAGGAACGCCTCGGCCTGGACCTCGCCCGGTACGACGCGGGTGAGGTGACCAGCGAGGTCAACGTGATCGCCAGCGGGCTGCACGAGATCCGCATGGTCTTCGACCTGATGCCGACCGAGGGCGAGGCCGCCCAGGCCAACGTCGCGGCCCGGCTCAACCGGTTCGCCACGGCGCTGGAGGGCTACAAGACCACCCTGCGCGAGGCGGCCGCCGCCGGCCAGATCAGCTCGAAGGTGCAGCTGGTCGAGGTGGCCAAGCAGTGCGACGTCTGGACCGACCCGGACGGCGACAACTTCTTCCACGGCCTGGTGGAGCGGCTCGGCGCGGACGGCACCCTCGGCGCGGACCTGCGCCGGGGCGCCGCGTCCGCCACCGCCGCCACCGCCGAGTTCGGCCAGTTCCTCCGCACCGAGCTGGCCCCGCAGGGGCGGGACAAGCAGGCCGCCGGCCGGGAGCGGTACGAGCTGGCCTCCCAGTACTTCCTTGGCGCGAAGGTCGACCTCGACGAGACGTACGCCTGGGGTTTCGCGGAGCTGGCCCGGCTGGAGGCCGAGATGCGGGCGCTGGCCGGGAGGATCGTCGGCCCGGGCGCGACCATCGACGAGGCGGTGGCGGCGCTCGACGCCGACCCGGCCCGGACCATCCAGGGCAAGGAGGCGTTCCGGGACTGGATGCAGGCGCTGGCCGACAAGGCCATCAGCGACCTGCACGGCACCCACTTCGACATCCCGGAGCAGGTCCGCCGGATCGAGTGCTGCCTGGCGCCGACCAGTGACGGGGCGATCTACTACACCGGGCCGAGCGAGGACTTCTCCCGCCCCGGGCGGATGTGGTGGGCGGTGCCGCAGGGGATCACCGACTTCTCCACCTGGCGCGAGGTGACCACCGTCTACCACGAGGGCGTGCCGGGCCACCACCTCCAGGTGGCGCAGACGGCGGTCCGGGCCGAACTGCTCAACCGCTGGCAGCGGCTGCTCTGCTGGGTCTCCGGGCACGGCGAGGGCTGGGCGCTCTACTCCGAGCGGCTGATGGACGACCTGGGCTACCTGGAGGATCCGGGCGACAAGCTCGGCATGCTCGACGGGCAGGCCATGCGGGCGGCCCGCGTGATCGTCGACATCGGCATGCACCTGGAGCTGGAGATCCCGAAGGACAACCCGTTCGACTTCCACCCGGGCGAGCGCTGGACGCCGGAGCTGGGCTGGGAATTCATGCGGGCGCACTGCCGGGTGCCGGACGAGAACCTGCGCTTCGAGCTCAACCGCTACCTGGGTTGGCCGGGGCAGGCGCCGTCGTACAAGGTGGGCGAGCGGATCTGGCTCCAGGCCCGCGAGGAGGCGAAGGCCCGCAAGGGCGCCGACTTCGACCTCAAGGAGTTCCACCGGCAGGCGCTCGACCTCGGCTCGCTGGGGCTCGACCCGCTGCGCAAGGCGCTGGCCCGCCTCTAGGGCCTGTGCCGGGGGCGGGCGGGACGGCCCGCCCCCGGCCACCAGGGGTGGTGGGACGCAGGTCAGGAGAGACTGAGCTTCAGTGCCGGCCGGGCGGTCAGCGTGCGGCAGTCGACGAACGCCAGGTCGATCACCGGGTCGGTGAAGGTGACCGAGATCGGCAGGGTCACCGGGATGCCGTCCGGGAACGGCAGGTCCGGCGTCAGCGTGATCTTGATGCCGAGCAGCCGGCCGACGAAGCGGGTGGCGTAGAACGCCACGTCGCCCTGGACGGTGAGCCGGTCGGTGACGTACTGCTGGTTGCGCCCCGCCGGGCCGTCCGCCACCAGCTTGAAGTCGTCGGTGACCGCCTTGCTCATGCTGAACTTCAGCGCCTTGAGCGTGCCGTTCGCGGTCGGCAGGTCGACGATCCCCTCGAACCGCAGCGAGCTCATGGTGACCGAGGAGCCGGTCAACTTGGACGGCTGCTGGGCCACCTTCGGCTGCCCCGGCTCGGGGGCGATCCGCGGCAGCAGCTTGCCGGGCTCGACCTGGCCGGGCCGGCTCGGCCGACTCGGCCGGCTCGGCGCGCAGCCGGTGCGGCTCGACGTCCGACCGGTGGGGGTCGGCCTGGCGGTCGGCGCGGCCGCCTTCGCGCTCGGTGTCGGGCTGGCCGAGGGGCTGGCGCTCGGCTCCTGGCGCCCGCCCCCGGTGAAGAGGTCACCGATCCCGCGCAGGATGTCGCCGAGCACCCCGCCGTCGCGGGTGGGGGTCGGCGACGGGCTCGCGCTGGCCGACGGCGTGGCGGTCGGCACGCTCCGGCCGGGGGTGGCGGAGGGGGTGGCGGCCGGCGCGGACGGGCAGGTGGTGGTCGCGGCCGGAGCGGGGACCGCCGGGGCGGCCTGCACCGGCGACGGGCGGGTCGCGACCAGCCCGGCGGCGGAGAGGCCGAGCACCACCAGCACCATGGTGAGGTAGCGCGGGTCGCGGGGCCCGGCCGGCGGGGCGTCGTAGCCGGCGGGAGCCGGGGCGGGACGCTCCTGCTCATACGCCGGCGCGTCGCCGCGCTGGTGGGGCAGGGTCGGGAGCAACTCGTCCGCCAGCGTGGGGTCGTCGGAACCGGCGGTGTCCCGGTCCTCGGCACCCGGGGCGTCCACCGCGGTGGCGGGGGCGTCGGTCGACCTGAGCGGCGTCCAGGCGAAGCCGAGGGCGCTGCCGACCATGCCGAGCAGCAGGCCGAGGAAGAAGCCGCCGAGGTTGAGACCCATCAGCGAGTAGATCGTGGTGACCGCGGCGACGATCGAGTAGAAGAGCCGCTGCCCCGGGCTGAACCAGAGCAGCAGCCCGCAGGTGAGCAGGATGACGGGAATCAGCAGCGAGTAGAGCCCGGTGGCTCCGGAGTGGAAGCTCAGGCCGTTGAGGGTCATCCGGGTGGAGGCGAACATCTCCACCCCGGCCAGCGCGGTGAGCAGGCCACCCCAGAACGGCCGGGTCCGCCGCCAGCGGCGGAACCCCCGCCAGGCCCGGCCGAGGCCACCGGCGCGGGCGTGTTGCGGATCGGCGGTTGTCACGTACTCCTCCTCCTGGCGGAGCGGGGGAACGAGGGACAGGGACGTGACCCGCGGCGCGTGCCCGCCGCGGGCCACGCTCAGCTCAGAAGCATTCCTTGCCCTTGGCGGCGTCCCCGACGTTGACCTTCAGCCGGAGGCCGGTCAGGTTGAAGGTGGCCGCCGTGGTGTAGCGGGACACCTGCTCCAGGCCGGTGATGGTGACGTGCTGGGCGTCCTGGCCGAACGAGCCGGCCTGCGCCGACGCGTTCAGGTCTCTGGCGTCGCGGCCGATCCTGATGTTGGTGAACGTCGCGTTGCCGTCCAGGCTGTCCATCGCGATCAGCATGTCCTTGGCGGTCGCCGGCTTGTCGTCACCGGCGTTGATGGTGAGGACCACCGGCAGGCCGGGCAGGTCGGCCCGGACCGACTGGCAGAGCTTGTACAGCTCGGCGCTGCTGATCTCGGAGAGGGCGACGGGGTGGACCTTGCCGTTCTTCTCCTTGACGATGCCGCCGTACTGCTTGAAGCCGTCGCCCTCCAGGCGCTCAGCACCGATCTTGAAGGTCTGGCCGGAGACGGTGATGTCGGACGCGATCGCGCCGGACTGCATGCCGAACAGGATGGCGCCGACGGCTGCGGTCGCGGGCACCATCATCGCGGCGAAACGCCGCCACCGGGTACGTCCCGGGTTCTCGATCCGATCCTGCACGGGTTCCTCCTGGATGAGGGGCGGTGCTCTTCGGGGTGGTGTGCCGGTCGGTGGACGGGGGGCGTCCCGGGCCGGGCCGTATCACCTGTTACCGGCGAGTAACGAACGTCCGAATGATGGTGCACCCGCTGAGGCGTGGGTCACAAGACCTCACCTACGGTCCCGTAACTTGTGGACCACCCGGTGATCGACTCTCGTCACCCACGGTGGAACGAGACCCCGGATCCACGACCGGATCAACCTTCTAAAAGGGGCATTCGGGTGCCAAGCCGGTGACTCAGCGCAGTCAAACCATCGACAAGTTACGATTAAGTAACAAGTGCCGAGCGTGACGACGCGAACGCAGAAAGAGGGCGGGTCGACGAATCGACCCGCCCTCTTCGGAGTGCTATCGCGTCAGTGCTTCTCCCGCTCGTCCGACGCCGGCCGCTGGGTCGGCACCGTCGGCTCGTCGTCCGCGCGCCAGTTCGTCGACGCGGGCGGGATCTCGTCGCTCAGCGGGCCGCCCTCGCGGTCCACGGCGGGCTGCTCGGCGGTCGGCCGCTCCTCGTCCACGACCGGCTCGTCGTAGCGGGTCGGAGCGGGGGCCGGCGGGACGTCCGCGCGGTGCCGCGCCTCGCCGGCCGCGGCGACCGCACCCTGGCGGGCCACCAGCAGGCCGCCGATCATCAGCACCAGACCCAGCACGGCCAGGCCCACCGGGACGTAGACGCTGATCAGCCGGAGGCTGTTCCGGCTCTCCTTGGCCCGGTCGGCCGAGGCGGTGATGGTCGCGTCGTTGTACGTGAAGTCCGCGTCCAGCAGCGTCGTCGGCGTGCCGACGTTCGGGGTGAGGACCTTCTTCTGCACCTCGCGCACCTTGATGTACGACCCGGTCACCGGGTCCACCCAGACGGTGCGCTGGTTGCTGTAGACGAGCTTGGCGTCGGTGGCACCCGGGGCGAAGGTGGCCAGCAGCGGGGTGAGCCGGCTCGGGTCGAGGGTCAGCTGCTCGTCGGTGATGACCTGCTCGAACCGGTACGTCTCGATGCCCTTGATGTTCTCCGTACCGGAGAACTTGGCGTCGCGGACCTGGCGCATGTCCCGGTCGAAGATCTTGTAGTCCCGCTTCTCGGTGTTGAAGGGGAACTTGTAGATCTGCCCGGCGAACTGGATCCCGGTGTCGCGCTGGCCGGTGTCGTCGAGCCACTGGCCCTGCCACTTCAGCGCCTCGCCGGAGACCCGGTCCATGGCCAGCTTGGCGCCATACGCGCTGACCAGCTCCTTGTTGTCGACCCGGTCGACGGTCTGACCGACCTGCCACACCACGGCCTTGCCGTCGAGGTCGCCGCCCAGCTTCGCGGTCTCGTCCTTGAGCTGGTTGACCCGGACGGTCGACCTGAGGTCACCATTGTTGATCTTGATCGACCCGTTGTTGATCTGCAGGAACGTCGCACCGGAGGCTTCCGCCACCGACGTCGCTGCCTTCAGGTCGTAGGGGAGCTTGGTCAGTGCGGGGGTCACGACGAACACCAGCCCGGCGGCCAGCGCCAGGAGCAGTACGCCGACCCCGAACAGCACGGCACCGATGGCGCGGTGCTTCATGTTTCCTCCCTGGAGGAGCTCAATTTCGTCGTTGTCGATCAGAGGGATGGCCGCGAGGTTACTACCTGGTCACATCTGGACGCGACCCCCGGTCAGCCCAACTTTTTCCGCCTGCCCGGCAACCTCCGGCCGTTCATCGGCCCGGCGCAGCACGAGCAGGAAGTTCCACGAGCCGATCTCCCGCGCCCCGGGAACCCGGACGATCCACCGGCCCCACCAGGGGTGATAGCGCGGTAGCGCGTCCAGCACCTCGACCTCCGGATTGCCCCGGGCCCAGCGCAGCGCGTCGGCGATCGAGACCGGGAAGAGCGTTTCGGCGAAGCGGTTCTTCGGCGGGCGTCCGTTGCGTCGCTCGTACCGCCGCCGGGCCCGCTGCCCGCCCAGGTAGTGCCAGGGCGCGGTCTCGTGCCCGCCCCACGGGGAGAGCCACGGGGTGAACGAGACGAACAGGACGCCCCCGGGCTTCGTCACCCGGGCCATCTCGTCGAGCATCCGATGCGGCTCCGAGACGTGTTCGAGCACGTTCGACGAGAAGCAGACGTCGACGCTGCCGCTGCGCACCGGCAGCGCGGTGCCGCTGCCGCGCAGCATCCCGGCCGAGGACTCGGCCGCGGAGAAGTCACCGACGTCCGGGTCGAGGCCCACGTAGCGGGCGCCGGCGGCACGGAACGCCTGCGCGAAGTAGCCCGGCCCGCCGCCCACGTCGAGCACCGTCCGCCCGGCCAGGCCGGTGTAGCCGGAGACCTGGCGTACCGAGTCGTCGGCCAGCAGGCCGTAGAAGTGGTCCGGGTCGGTCTGCTCGACCAGGAAGGCCCGGAACAGGGCCACCGAACGACCCAGCGTGGCGAACCGGCGGCGGGCTGCCGGTCCCTGTCCAACGGTCATCGCACTACCGTCCCGTCCTCGTCCTCACCGGCGGTCGGCCGGTCACCGTCCGCCGGAACTGTCGCACCCACCTCGTCATCGCCCGTCGCCGGCCCACCCGGCGTCCCACCGGACACGTCGGACGGCGGCGCACCGGGCGCGTCGGCCCCGCCCAGCCACGTAGCGGACGCGTCGGCCTGCGGCGCGGCGGGCGCGTCGGGGCCGCCAGGCGGCCCACCGGCGCCGTCGTCCGTCCGCGGCGTCCCGGAGACGCCGGCGTCATCGGGCAGTGCCGCCCCGGGGGCGGTCGGGTCGGTCGGTGCCGCCGGCCCGGGGGTCGCCGAGGTCGCGCCCGGGACCGGGACCACCGCCGCGACCACCGCGCCGATCGCCACCAGCATCGCCGCCTGCACCCAGGTCCCGTACGCCCACTCCTGGCCGTGCCCGCGCAGCCGGCCGGCGACCGCGACCACCGTGGCCACGGTCAGACCACCGAAGACCACCACCGGCAGCGCCCGGCGGGCGAGCTGGCGCAGCAGCATCGCCGCGAGCACGATCGCCACCGGCAGCACCCCGCCGAGCGCGGCGAGCAGCACCACCAGCAGCGTCCCGACGAACCAGGGCGCGCTCTCCGCGGGCAGCGGGGACCCGTCCTCCGGCCGCCGCCGGGCCGGCCAGGCGGCGAGCACCAGCACGCCGAGCGCGGTCAGCGCGCCCACCGCCAGGCCGCCCCGGTAGGCCCGGTCGGGGGCGAACTCCAGCCGCACCTCGCCGCCGGCCCCCGCCGGCAGCACCCAGGCCTGCTGCCACCCGTCGACCCGGGTGGCCGGCAACGCCCGTCCGTCCAGGGTGGCCGTCCACCCGGCGTTCGCGTTCTCGGGTACGACCAGCAGCGCGCTCTCCCCGCCGGCGACCCGGACCCGGCGCTGCGTCGGCGCCCAGTCCAGCACCGACACGTCGCGGTGCCGGGGTGCGGCGAGCGCCGGGCCGGCCGGCCGCAGGGTCACGTCCTGCACCACGTACCCGCGCGACGGGGAGCTGGCCAACCGGTGGCCGCCGGCCGGCAGGTCCATCACCGCGCCGGTCTCCCCGCAGAGGGTGACCGGCATCGGCCGCCCGGCGACGACGTCGCCGAGGGTGCCGGTGACCGCGGTGTCGTACCGGAAGCCGTCGAGTTCCACCGCGGGGCCGGTGCCGCACGGGGCGGAGATCCGGGTGCCGGCGGGCAGCGGCCGGATCGCCAGCCCCGGGATCTCCACCTCGGCGATGCCGGCCGTCGCGGTCCAGCCGTTGCCGCGCCGGTCCGCCACCCGGTCGGTTGCCTCCCGCACGACGATCTCCACCCGGTCGGTCCGCACCGCGGCGAAGCGGACCAGCCCGTCCGGGGCGACCGGCACGAGCTCGCTACGGCCACCGGCGCGCACCTCGACCCGGGTGGGTGGCGAGCCGATCGGCAGGTCGGCCGGGCGCAGCCGGAGCCGGTCGATCCGGCGTTGCCCCTGCCAGCGCAGGGTGAGGGTGGGTCGCAGGTCGCCGGTGCCGGCCAGCCAGGCGGTGCCCGGGTCCCCGTCGACCGCCGCGTACGGGGCCACGGACGGGTCGCCGGCCAGGTACGACGAGGCGCCGGCGGTCACCGACGCCCCGGCCAGCGTCACCGCGCCACCGGGGCGGGCCACCGCGGTGACCGTCAGCTGGTAGGTGCCCGCCGTGCTGCTGCGGAACACCCGGTCCACCCCGAGCGGCTCCTCGCCGACCCGGGCCAGGAAGCGGTCGCAGCGCACCACGCTGCCCGCCGGGCGGACACCGGCCGTGGACCGCGCCACCGGCACCGCGTCGGAGCCGGGCGGGACCGCGCCGCTGTCGCCCTCGGGCGCGTCGGCGGGGAAGCACGCCGGCCGGTCCCCGGCGCCCCGGCTGAACGACCAGGAGACCGGGCCGGTGCCGGTGGCCGGCAGGTCGGTCGGCACGCGCAGCGCCCGGTGGGGCGTGACGTCGGGGACGGTGAGTTCCCGGATGCCCACCCCGCCGTCGAGCCGGTTGCCGGCCACCGCCAGCACGGTGATCCGGATGGTGCTGGTGGCCCCGGGCAGGGTGTAGAACGTCTGCGCGCCGAGCCCGGCGGCGACATCGTGGTCGACCGAACCCCGGTCGGTGCTGATCCGGAACCGGGTCACCGGCCAGCCGACCCCGAGGTCGTCGACGAACGCCAGGGAAACCTGCTGGACCTCGCGCGGGGTGTCCAGGTCGAGCTGGAGCCACTGCCCCACCGGCCCGGCCAGGGCCGCGGAGTGCCAGGCGGTGCCGGCGTCGCCGTCGACGGCGGCGAACGGCAGGTGCGACGGGTCGGCCGGGGCCAGGTTGTCCACGAAGCTGGCCGCCGTGGAGGCGCTGACCTCGCGCAGTCCCTGGTACGTGGCGACGGTCTGGTGCCGGCGGCCACCGAAGGGCAGCAGGTCGAGGGCCACCCGCCCCTGCCGGCCCGACTCGGCGGCGGTCATGGTCTGGCTGAGGTTGTCCCGTACCCGGCCGATGTCCCGTTCCCGGCGGCGCAGGCCGTCGGTGACGATCCAGCGGTCGCCGGTGGCGCCGACGTCGGCGTCGGGCCGGTCCCCGGCCAGCACCACCGGCCGGTCCCGCTCCACCACGCGCTGCTCGAGCAGGGGCAGCAGCGACTCGGGGCCGCCGCTGACCGTGGGCACGTCGGCGGTGAGCACCGCCGAGGCGGCCGGCACCGGGCGGTCCACCTCGTACACCTCGACAGCGGGCAGCGGGCCGGCGTCGTCGTCGACCGGGCTGCCGGCGGCCCGACCGACCGCGTCGGTGCTGCCGAAGGTGGCCACCCGGGTGATCCCCGGCGACCCGGCCAGCGCCCGGCGCAGCACCGCCACCGGCGGGGCGTCGGTCTGCGTCCGGTCGATGTCGTTGCGCAGCAGCAGGTGCCGGAAGCCGGAGCGGGCCAGGAAGTCGGCCAGCCCGGCCGAGCCGCGGCCACCGGCCAGCACCGTCTCGACGGTGTCCATCATCCGGATGTTGCCGATCGAGCCGAGCGGGATCTGGTGGCGCACCGCCCAGGGCGCACCGGCCAGCGACTGCAACGGCTCGTCGACGGTGCGTCCCCAGTCGTACTGGCCGAAGCCGGAGCCGGGCACCACCAGCGTGCGGGCCAGCGCGTCCCGGTCGGCGAGCCAGGTGGCCGCGGCCCGCCAGTGCGGCGGCAGGTCGGACCAGCCGGGGCCGGGGCGCAGCAGCCCGGTCCAGGCCGGCGCGGCCGCGCCCAGGACCAGGGCGAAGACCGGTACGAACACCACCGGGCGCAACCGCAGCCCGGGCCGGCGGCGACGGGCGGCGGTGTGCAGCCGGGTGATCCAGGCGTCGACGCCGTGCGCGAAGCCGAGCATCAGCGGCAGCCGCAGCACCGGTTCCAGCTTGTGCACGTTGCGGAACGGCGCCAGCGGGCCGTCCAGCAGGTCGCGGACCTGCTCGGAGAGGGGGCTGTCCAGGCTGCCGACGTAGCCCATGGTGAGCAGCGTCAGCCCGGCCAGGAAGCCGAGCACCAGGAACCGCCGCTCGGGCAGCAGGTTGCCGGCCAGCCCGGCCAGGCCGATCAGCGCCACCACCGCGGTGAGCGCCATCAGCGCCGGGTGGTCGATCAGCAGCCAGCCCGCCGGCCACCACGGGTCGCCCTGGACGATGTACGCCACCCACTGGTTGGTGCCGCGTACCGCCTGGAACAGCGAGGCGACCGCGGTGGTCGTGGTGGACGACTCGATGTAGTCGAGGAACGGGAGGCTGTACTGGCCGAGCAGCAGCAGCGGCACGATCCACCAGAGGCAGACCCCGATCACGCAGACGCACCACCAGCCGACCAGCCGCAGGTGGGCGGCGTCCCAGCGGCGGGTGAGCAGCCACACGCCGGGCAGCACCAGGGCCAGCAGCACCACGGCGGCGTTGATGCCGCCCATGCCGAGCACGGCCAGCGCGGAGAGCGCGGCGGCCCGGCGCGGCGAGCCGATCCGCTTCACCTGGACCAGCGGCAGCAGCACCCAGGGCAGCATCGCCGCGGAGAGGACCTCCGAGGAGAGCGCGCCGATCTCGGTGAGCATCCGGGGCGCCAGCGCGTAGCCGAGCGCGGCGGCGTACCGGGTCGGTTCGGTGCCGATGGCGAACGCGCGGGCCAGCCGCAGCAGGCCGTAGAAGGCGGCGCAGAAGAGCACCGCGCACCAGAGCCGCTGGGTGATCCACGGCGGCACGCCGAGCAGCTGCCCGGCGCCGAAGAACGGCCCCATCGGGAAGAGGTAGCCGTACGCCTGGTTCTGGAGTTCCCCGGAGGTGGCCTCCGGGTTCCACAGGTGCAGCGCCCGGGCCATGAAGTGCAGCGGGTTCGCCGCCAGGTCGAGCTTGGTGTCGAAGGTGACCTGGCCGGGGCGCTGCGCGAACGCCAGCACGGTGAGCAGCAGCAGGCTGAGCGCGGTGGCGGGGGCCTCGCGGACGGGCCGGACGATCCGGTCCAGCACCCGCCGCGCCGGGGCGGCGGTCACCGGCGGCACTCCGGGGGCAGGCAGCTCAGTTTGGCCAGGGCGGTGAAGAAGATCTGCCGCATCCCCTTCGGCTGGTCGGTGCGGTAGACCTGCCCGCCGGTTACCTTGGCGATCGCATTCAGCTCGTCCGGGTCGACGTCCGGACCGAGGCCGACGAAGACGATCGGCAGCGGCCTACGCGGGTCCTGCATGGCGGCCAGCTCGGCGAGGAACTTCTTCCGGTCGATGCCCTCGGCGTCCTCGTTGCGCCCGTCGGTCATCACCAGCACCAGGTTGATCCGCCCCGGGGTCCAGTGCCGCCGGGCCTCCCGGTAGGCCGCCAGGGTGGAGTCGTACAGGCCGGTGCCGCCCTTCGGCTTGACCTTCACCTCGGCCAGCCGCTGCGCCAGCGCGGCCCGCTGCGCACGCAGCGGCCGGACCGGCAGGATCTCCCGGTAGTCCCGGTCGCCGTCGACCTTGGTGGAGAAGACCCAGATCCCGAGCTCGCTGTTGTCCAGCAGCAGCCCGGCGCCCTCGCGGGCGGCGCCCAGGGTGACGTCGAGCCGGGTGCCGCCGCCGGGCACCCGGGCGGCCATCGAGCCGGAGATGTCCAGCACGGTGAGGATCCGGGCGCTGCGCTGCACGCCGCTCCACCCGGTCAGCATCTCGGTGACCGTCTCCTCGGCCGGCAGCGCCACCGGTTCGCGGACCGCCGGGTCGAGGCGGCGGTCGCGCGGCATCGCCGGCGGGTAGCCGGCGGCGGTGCGGAAGCCGTATCCGGTCAGCACCTCGCGGGAGGCGCTGGTCAGCAGGTCGCTGAGGAAGCCGGCGGCGGCGTCCCGCACGGCGTCGCGCGCGGCGGGCAGCACGGCGTACGGCAGGTCGAGCGAGGGCACCGCCACCTCCGGGTACGCGGCGACCAGCTTGCCGGCGCCGGCCAGCGCGTTGTGCCCGAGCACCGCCTGTTCGGTGGTGGCGACCGCGTCGGAACGGCCGGGCAGCCCGGCGCCCGGCGGCAGCGCGGCCGGCGTACCGGTGGGGCTGAACGTGTGCCCGGCGAGCCGGCGCAGCGTCGCCGCCACCACCGCGCGCGGATCGCGCTCCCCGGCGGCGAGCCCCCGGACGCCGAGCAGGGCAGCCACCCCGGCCGGGTCGGCGGCCGGGTCGGGAAGCCCGACCGTCCCGGCGCGGGCCCGAGGGCCGATCAGCGGCGCCCAGGTCAGCGGCTTGGTCGGCCAGCCCGACCGGCGGGCCACCGGCTCGGTCACCGCGAGCACCACCGGGGTGCTCGCCACCGACGTGCCCTGCCCGGGCACCTCGAAGGCGCCGGCGGCACGCGCCCGCCGCAGCCAGAACGTCGACTCGGGCAGCCAGGCGTCGGCCACCTCGGCGCCACCGGCCAGCTCGGCGGCGACGGCGTCGGACTCCCGGGACTCCACGGCGATCGACACGCAGGGCTGCCGGCCGACCGACGCGCGGGCGATCCGGTCCACCGCCGGGGCGACCACCGGGGCGGCGGCCACCCGCAGCCGCACCCGCTCGGCGCACTCCGGCGTCACCCGCTCGTCGCGCAGCCAGACGTACCCGGCCCAGCCGACCAGCAGCAGCACCAGGGCCGCGCTGAGCAGCACCACCGGGGAACGGCGGGCGAGCAACCGCGCCGGAACATCGCCCACCACGGCTGCCTCCCCTACTCGTTCCTCGCCCGTCCGCCGGCACGCTGCCGCAGGTCACGGGTGTCGCGGACGGCCTCGACCGGCGTGTTCACCGACCCCGCATCGTGCCGCGCTGACACACCCTGCCAAGGTTTCGGGTCCCCGGCAAACCCCCGGTCTACGAGCTGTTATCCGATCGTCGCTGCCGGTCCGACCCATTGCGTACGCGGCCCGGGCCGCCCTAGGGTGGCGCGATCGTGCCACTTACTGACCGGTAGGAGCAGCGTGGACACCTCCAGCAGCACCACCGCTCGCCACGTGCTGTTCCTGAACTGGCGCGACACCAGCAATCCGGAGGGCGGCGGTTCCGAGGTCTACATCGAGCGGATCGCCGCCGAACTGGTCGCCGCCGGCCACCGGGTGACGCTGCTCTGCGCCGCCCACTCGAACGGCGGCCCGGAGGAGACCAACCCCGACGGCGTACGCGTGCTGCGCCGCGGCAGCCGCCACACGGTGTACGCCCGCGCGGCCCTGACCTACCTGGCCGGGCGGTTCGGGCTGGGCCCGCTGGGCCGGCGCGGCGGCGGCCTGCCGGACCTGGTGGTGGACGTCTGCAACGGCGTGCCGTTCTTCGCCCCGCTGTACGCCGGCCGCCCGGTGCTCGCCCTGGTGCACCATGTGCACCGGGAGCAGTGGCCGGTGGTCTTCGGCCCGTGGATGTGCCGGCTGGGCTGGTGGATCGAGTCCTGGCTGGCGGTCCGGCTCTACCGGCGCTGCCGTTATGTGACGGTCTCCGAGGCCAGCCGCACCGAGCTGGCCGAGCTGGGGGTGGACGCGGAACGGATCGACGTGGTGCCCAACGGCACCCCGCCGGTGACCGGCCCGCCGCTGCCCCGCACCGCCCACCCGTCGCTGCTGGTGCTGGGCCGCCTGGTGCCGCACAAGCGGGTCGAGATCGCGATGCGCACGGTGGCCGAGCTGGCCGGGGAGCTGCCGGAGCTGGAGCTGGTGGTGGCCGGTCAGGGCTGGTGGGAGCAGCCGCTGCGGGAGGTCGCCGACTCCCTCGGCGTCGCCGACCGGGTCCGGTTCACCGGCTTCATCAGCGAGGAGGAGAAGCACGAGGTGCTCTCCTCCTGCTGGCTGGCGCTCACCCCGTCGCTCAAGGAGGGCTGGGGCCTGACCATCGTCGAGGCCGCCGCCCGGAGCACCCCGACGGTCGCGTTCCGCTACGCCGGGGGCGTCGCCGAGGCGATGGTCGACACCGAGACCGGCCTGCTGGTCGACGACGAGGCCGAGTTCACCGACCGGGTGCGCGAGCTGCTCGCGGACGACGTGCGGCGCAAGGCGATGGGTGAGGCGGCGCTGGCGCACGCGGCCCGCTTCACCTGGGCCGCGACCGGGGCACGCTTCGCGCAGCTGGTCGCCCGGCTCACCGCCACCCGCTGACGGCCGGCGCGCGAACTGCCGCAGACATGCGACCGGGGCGCCCGCAGCAGCGGACGCCCCGGTCGACGGTGGTTCAGCGCGTGCCGTACAGCGTGCTCTCGGAGCTCTGCTCACTCACCTTGGAGTTGGCGGCCTCCTTGGCGGACGGGCTGAGCGCATTCGCCAGACCGACGCTGCCGAGCAGGCCGAGCACGACCCCGAGTACCCCGACGGCGACGAACGCGGGCAGGTTCCTCATCCACCTTCTCCTTCCGCGGGACTCGCGTGCCGGGACGCTACCACGCGCCGCAGCACCTGCGCAGTGCCCGAAAAACCGATGGCCAACACCACCGTTCCGGCCAACAGGTGGGCGTAACCGACCGGGCCGGGGTCGTTCCGCCCGGCCGGGGCCGTCCAGGCCGGGTTCTCGTAGAGGGTCAACTCCGGGCCGGCGTGGGTCAGCCGCAGCCCGACCAGCGAGGTCACGGGCACGGCGGGTCCCGACGCCCGCTGCACCAGCACCCAGCGCGCCCCCATGGCGGCCAGCGGACGGCCGGCGGCGAGCAGGTCGCGCACCTGGGCCGCGCGCGGGTCCTCCTTGCCGACCGCGACGTCACCCACCCACAGGGTGTCGTCGATCAGCACCGGCGACGACAGCAGGCGCGGGGCCGGGTCGATCACCACCCGGCCGCCGTTCCAGGCGTACCGCTGGTACTCCTGGAACGGCAGGGAGATCACCTCACCCGGCCGGTCGGCCACCTGCCGGGCGACCACCGCCCAGTCCGCCGGGTAGTTCACCGGCGTCAACCGGCCGAGCGCCCCGAAGGCCAGGTCGGGCAGGAGCACCACCGGCAGCATCGCCGCGCCGACCAGCAGCACCGTGCCGGTGGTCCGGTCGAACCGGGTGGCCAGCCGGTCGGCGAGCCGTTCCGCGCCGAGCGCCACGGCCACCGCGAGGGCCAGCGCGTACGGGACGAGCAGCTTCTGCCCGTCCCGTACCAGCCCGCCACCGGGCGCCGTGTCGACCAGCCAGCCGAGCAGCGCGACCCCACCGGGCAGCACGCCGAGCGCCGCCACCAGCCACGACCCGGCGGCCAGCACCAGCAGCCGGGCGGGCGCGCCGGCCGGCCAGCGCCGGCGCAGCAGCGACAGGCCGTACCCGGCGAGGAGCAGCAGCAGCCCGGTGGCCAGCGGCACCACCGCGGCCTGGCGGGACGCCGGAACGGTCAGCGCGTTCCAGATCCCGCCGGTGCCGGCGAGCGCGACCAGCGACCCGCCCCAGTTCTCGGCGCGGGCGGCGAAGGCCGGCACCCCGGCCGGGTCGGAGCGGCCCCCGGTGGCGCTGCCCAGCCCGGCCACCAGCCACGGCGCGTTGAGCAGCACCGTCACCGCGAGCGCGGTGCCCGCCCGGCGGGCCGCGCCGGGGTAGCGGCCGGGCACCAGCGCCGCCACCGCCACCAGGGCGATCAACCCGCCGGTCGGGGTGATCGCGGAGACCGCCACCGCCAGCAGCAGCCCGGGCAGCGCCCCGGGCCGGCCCGCGCGCACCCCGAGCGCCGCCGCCACCAGCCAGGGCAGCATCGCGTACGCCAGCAGCAGCCCCCACTGCCCGAGCAGCAGCCGCTCGGCCAGGTATGGCGTCCAGGCGTAGCCGAGGGCGGCGACCACCCGTACGGCGGTGCGGGTGGTGGGCACCAGCCGAGCGGCGCCGAGCGCGGCGAACCAGAGGATCGCCACCAGCACCAGTCGTTGCAGCAGCCAGCCGGGCATCAGCTGGGTGGCGAGCGCGACCACGGCGTCCTGCGGCACGGCCCGGGGCAGCGCCGAGGCCGGGGCGATCACGTCCCAGCTCAACGCCTGCCGGGGCACGAAGACCATGTCGTAGGTGAGGACGTACCCGGGCAGCGCCAGCGGGGCGAGCACCACCGCCGCCACGGCGGCGGCCACGCCGTACGGCACCAGCCGTCCACGCATCCGTCCACCCCCACTGCCTGCCGGGCGCGACCCGACCGCGCCGTGGTGGCTCGCCACTGTACGCGGCCCCGGCCGCGCTCCCGCGACGACCGGGAACCACCCGATGACCTGATGGGACGCCAGGTGGCCGGTGTGGCAGTCTTCCCGCCATGGCATCGACCGGCACGACCACCTCCCCCGAAGGGACCGGCCTCATCGGCGGCTGGGCGCGCGTCCACCCGGTCCGGGCGGTGGCCGTCGCCATGATCCTGGTCAGCCTGGTCTGGCGGGCGCAGCTCGCCTCCCGCGGCTACCTGGCGGTCGACGACTACGTGCTGATCGCCCGGGCCGCCGAGGCCGACCTGACCCCGGGCTTCCTGCTCACCCTCTACAACAACCACTTCATGCCGGCAGCGCTGCTGGCCACCTGGCTGGTGACCCGGGCGGCCGGCCTCGCCTACTGGCCGTACGTCCTGCTCCTCACCGCCGCCCAGGCGGTGCTCGCGGTGAGCTTCGCCCGGCTGCTGCGCACCCTGGTCCGCCCCGGCTGGGCGCTGCTGGTGCCGCTCGCGGTGTTCCTGTTCAGCCCGCTGACCCTGGAGGCGACCTCCTGGTGGGCGGTCGGGGTGAACATGCTGCCGATGCAGATCGCCATGGTGCTCGCGGTCGGTGCCCAGGTCCGGTACGTGCGTACCGGCCGGCGGCGACACCTGGTGACCCTCGGCCTGGCCGTGCTCTTCGGGCTGCTCTTCTTCGAGAAGGCGCTGCTGGTGGTGCCGCTGGTCTTCCTGCTGACCGCGTTCCTCTTCGTCGGCGGCCCGCCGGTACGGGCGGTGCTGACCACCGTCCGCAGGTACTGGCCGTCGTGGCTGCTGCTGACCGCCATGTCGCTGGGCTTCCTGGCCCTCTACGGCTCCCGGGCGGAGTCGTCGTTGCGCCGGCCGGACTCGCTCGGCGAGGTCCTCTCCTTCCTCTGGCAGCTGCTCGGCTCCACCGTCGTGCCGGGTCTGCTGGGCGGGCCATGGCGCTGGCTGCCGGCCGGTGACGGCGCCCCGGTGACCGCGCCGCCGGAGCTGGGCCGGTGGATCGCCTGGGCGGCCTTCCTGGTGCTGGTGGTGCTGACCGTCCGGCTGCGCCGGGTCGCCGGCCGGGCCTGGCTGCTGCTGGCGTCGTACCTGACCCTGGTGACCGCCCTGCTGGGTGCCACCCGGCTGGGCTCGATCTACAGCGACGTCGCCGGCGCCGTCCCCCGGTACGTCAGCGACGTGGTGGTGGTGGCCGCGCTCTGCATCGGCGTCGCGCTGCTCGGCCTGCGGCCGGTGCCGGACCGGTTCGCCCCCGCCGACCCGGCCCCGGCGGACCGGGCCGACGAGACCGACCCGGCCACGGACGACGCAGCTGCCGCGCGGGCGGACGGCGACGGGACCCCGGCGACCACCGCCGCCGACGGCGCGCCCACCCGCACCGCGACCGGAAGCGCCGACGACGAGGACCCGGACCGGTCCGCCGCCCAGCCCGAGCGGGTCGCCGCCGACGTCGAGCGCCCGGCCGGCCCCGAGCCGGCCCCCCGGGTCGCCATGCCGGCCGCCGCCTACCGTGGCCACGGCGTCCTGCACGCCGAGTACGACGACGACGATCTGCCGCCCCCGGTCCGTCCGTCGGCCGCGCGACCGTTCGACGCGCCACCGCAGCGGGCCGGCGCGGGCGCCGCCACGACCCCGCCGACCGCCACCCCGCCGGCTGCGCCCAGCGCCGCGCCCAACCCGGCGGACCGGACCGGCGACCCGACCCCCACCGAGCCGCCCGCCGACCGGCCGGAGCAGCCGGCCGGGCTGGCGGCGTTCACCGGCGGCCGGGACCCGGACGACCCGCCGCCCCCGGCCGTGCTGGTGCGTCACCGGGAGGCGGTCTCCGCCGGCCTGGCCCTCGCCCTGGTCGCCGGGGGTCTCGGCACCGCCTGGACGACCGCCCGGTTCGGCGACGAGTGGGCGGTCAAGGCCGGGCGCACCTACCTGGACACCGTCCGCGCCGAACTGGCCGCCGCCCCGCCCGGCACGGTCTTCTTCGACCAGCCGGTCCCCGGTGACGTGGTGCCCACGCTCTCCGCGCCGTACAACCGGCAGTCGACGTTCTTCCGCGCCCTGCCGGAGCGGCCCGTCTTCGTCACCGAGGCGGCGGCGCCGTCACTGTTCGACCCCACCGGCCGGATCACCCCGGTCCGCATCGACGGCCCCACCGTCCAGCCGGGGCCGGAGCAGGCCTGCGGCTGGAAGGTCACCGACGGCGAGACGGTGCGGATGCCGCTCACCGGGCCGCGCGACGACTGGTTCTGGGTGGTCCGGATCGGCTACCTCAGCTCCGGCGACAGCACGGCCACGTTCCGGTTCGGGGGCAAGGAGAAGCGGTTCCCGGTGAAGGCCGGGCTGAACCAGATCTTCTTCGAGTTCACCGGTGGCGGGGACACGGCCGAACTGAGCGTCGCCGACCCCGGCGTCACGCTCTGCACCAACGAGGTCGCCATCGGCACCCCGACGCCGCAGCAGTGACGGCCCCGGCCGGGGTCACTCCGGCCGGAACAGCACCGAGTTGACGTAGCGGGGGCGGGGCCAGAGCACCCGACGGGCGAAGCTCTGGCCCACCCGGGCGATCGCCTCCCGCTGGTGCCGCCCGAGGTCGAAGTCGGCCAGCGGCACCCAGGTACGCCCCGGCAGCACGTACCCCCGGTAACCCCAGCCGGTGAGCAGCTCCAGCAGCGGCTCCACCGGCTGGATCCGCTCCTCCACCTCGATCAGCAGCACCGGCCGGTCGCGGCGGATGGTCTCCGCCCCGCCGCGCAGCGCCGGCAGCTCGTGCCCCTCGATGTCGAGCTTGACGAAACGCACGTCGGTCAGGCCCAGCGAGTCCAGGGTGATCCGGCGTACCTGCACCGGGCGGCCCTGTTCCGGCTGCTCCAGCGACGAGGTGCCGACGATCGCGCCGCCGTCGGGCAGGTAGAGCGCGGCGGTGCCCTCGTGGTCGGAGACGGCCGCCTCGACCACCTCGACGGTGGGGAAGGCGGTGCGCAGCTGGCGGGCCAGCGGGGGCGTCGGCTCGACCGAGACGACCCGGTCGGCGCGGCGCAGCAGGCGCGCGGTCCACGGGCCGTACCAGGCGCCGACGTCCACGGCGGTGCCGCCGCGCGGCACGAAGTCGGCCAGCCGGGCCAGTTCGGGCTCCACCCGCGGATAGACCAGCCGGATCCCGTCCGCCACCCACCGCTCGGGAAGCTTCGCGGCCAGCCCGGAGGTCGCTGCCGCGGCCACGTTCGTCGACGCCATGGGGCAGCACACTAGACCCTTCCCGGCCGCGAGGGCAGGGGTCGCGGGTGCGGGGCTGACGGCCGGACGGTGGAGCGGTACCGTCTCCCCGGTCGGGCCGGGGAGGTCGCGGCCGTCGCCGGCCGCGAGCCGCGGTCGTCGGAGCAGCGTGGGCCACTCGGGGCGGCATGACACAGACCATCGGCAGGGACGCAGGCGCGGCGCGGCTCGGTGCCGCCGGTGCCGCCGTCACCGTGGCCACCACCCTGAGCAACGCCCTGGCCTACCTGGTGCCGGTGCTCGGCGCCCGCCGGCTCGACCCGGCCGACCTGGGCGCGCTGGCCACCGTGCTGGCGCTGGGCGCGATCGCCGCCGTGCCCGGCTTCGGGCTGCAGATCGCCGTCGCCGTGCACCGCGCCCGGCGCGGCCCCACGCCCACCGGCCGGCTGGCGCTGCTCACCGCCGGAGTCACCGCCGGAGTCACGGTCGCGGCAGCGCCGCTGCTCACCGTCCTGCTACGGCTGCCGGTGGCGCTGACCCTGCTGCTCGCGGCCACCACCTTCGCCACCGTGCTGGCCGGCCGCTGGCTCGGCGAGCTCCAGGGCGACCAGCGCTTCCTGCGCCTCTCCGCCGGGATGACCGTGCTCGCCGTCGGCCGCTACGGCGGGCTGATCGTCGGTCTGGCGCTCGGCGCGGGCCCGGTCACCGCGCTGCTGCTCGCCACCGGCACCGGGCTGCTCGTCCTGCCGCTGCTCGCTCGCCTGGCCCGCCCCGCCCGCCCGGGACCGTCCGCCGCACCGGAGGGCGGCCTGCGACCCACCCACGTGATGACCGCGTGCGGGGCCACGCTGGCGATGCTCACCATCTCGTACGCCGATCTGCTCCTCGCCCGTCAGTTGCTGCCGGCGGACGGCTCCGGGGCGTACGCGGTCGGCGCGGTGCTCACCAAGGGCGCGCTCTGGGCGCCGCAGGTGGTGACCCTGCTCGCGCTGCCCCGGCTGGCGCAGGGCGACCGGCGGGCCCGGGCGCTCGGCCTGGCGGTCATCCTCGCCTGCGGCGCGGTCCTGGTGGGGGCCGCCGCGCTCGGCGGCGAGCTGGCGTTCCGGCTGGCCGGCGGCGCCGACTACCTGCACCTGGCCGGCGAGGCCCCGCTCTTCGCCGCCACCGGCGCCCTCTACGCGGTCGTCTTCATGCTGGTCAACGACCGGGTGGCCAGCGGCGCCCGGTTCCCGGCCGCCCCGCTCTGGGTGGCCACCGTCGGCCTGGCCGGCGCGGCGGTGCTGGTCGCGCCGCGCACGGTCGAGGGGATCCTCACCTGCGCGCTGGGCGCCGCCGCGCTGACCGCCGCCGGGATGGCCTGGCTCGCGCTGCGCCCCCGCGACCCGTCCCCCGGGCCCTGACTCGCCGCGACCCGGCCGGCGGGCCCGGCACCTGATCACTCCGTTTCGGCGATGTCGAGGTGTCCGAGCGGCCGCAACACCCCCACCACGGCGAGCTGGAGTCGATCTCCGGTGTCGGGAGCGGCCGGGCGTACCTCAGTCGCCGGCGGCGAGCCAGCTGCCGAGCAGGTGGTGGTCGATCGAGTCGGGCCGGCCCAGCGGCCGTCCCTCGGCCGCCCGGCGGCGCAGCTCGTCCCGGGTGAACCAGCGCGCCTCCAGCAGCTCCACGCCGTCCACCCGGACCTCCTCGGCGGCGGCGGTGGCCCGGAACCCGACCATCAGCCCGGCCGGGAACGGCCAGGCCTGCGAGCCCTGGTACGACAGCGCGGAGAGGGTCACCCCGGCCTCCTCGGCCATCTCCCGGCGGACCGCGTCCTCCAGGCTCTCGCCCACCTCGACGAACCCGGCCAGCGTCGAGTACGCCCCCTCCGGAGCGCCGGCGTGCCGGGCCAGGAGACAGCGGTCGGGCGACCCGGGCGCCTCGACCAGCACGATGATCGCCGGTTCGATCCGGGGGAAGAGCAGCCGTCCGCAGCGCGGTCCCGAGCAGGCCCGCACGTGCCCGCCGTCGCGTGCCAGGGTGGCCGAGCCGCAGCTGCCGCAGTACCGCTGCTGCCGGTGCCAGTGCAGCAGCCCGCGCGCGTACGCCTGCACCGCCGCCTGGGCCGGGTCGAGCCAGGCGACCAGGGCGCGCACGTCCGCGGTGGCGGCCGCGCCGGCCAACCGGGCCGCCTCGGGCGCGGTACGCCCGGAAAGGTCCACGGCGAAGACCGGAGCCTCGCCGTCCCGCCCCAGGAAGACGGTCTCGTCGGCGGCGGCGAGCACCTCGGGGGCGTCGGCCGGGTGCAGCCGGACCGGCGTCTGGTCGGCGTCGACGAGGCAGTGGTCCCGCCAGAGCGGCAGCAGCACGGCCCCGGGATCGGTCAGCCGGGCGGAGATCCACTCGCGGTTGCCGCGCAGCGCCGCCGCCCGGTCCAGCCATCCGCCGCCGTACGCCAGCACCCGATCCGCCACCCGCACACCGTGCCACGGCAGCGGGACCGTCGGGTGAGCGGGGCCGGCTGCCGCTGGGCCGATGCGGTGCGCCACCAGCGGTGGCCGCACCGGCCTACGCGATCAGTTTGCGGGACCGGACAACCGGGTGATCGTCCGCGCCCGTCTGAGGGGTGATGACCCAACGGAGGGACGGGCGATGCGGGATGGTTCGGAAATGGAGTACGTCGACTACGTCACGGCGCGGATTCCCGCGCTGCGGCGGCTGGCGTACCTCCTGGCCGGCGACGAGCACCGCGCCGATGACCTGGTCCAGCAGACCATCACCACGCTGTACGTGAAGTGGCGGCGTGCGCAGGCCGCCGACCATCTCGACGCGTACGTCCGGACCATGCTGGTGCGTACGTACGTGGACGAGCGACGGCTGGCGTGGGCGCGGGTGCGGCTGTTTCGCGAGACACCTGAGCCACCGCCGTTCGAGGACGCCGGCGTCGAGGAGCGTCAGATCGTCCGGGCGGCGCTGAGCCGGGTGCCCCGCCGGCAGCAGGCCGTGCTGGTGCTGCGGTTCTACTACGACCTGTCGGTCGACGAGGTGGCCGGAATGCTCGGCTGCTCATCGGGCACGGTCAAGAGCCAGACGTCCCGAGGTTTGGCCACGCTGCGGCGCCTGCTCGGTGAGCGGGAGTTCGCAACTCTCTCCGCCCTGAACTGAGGAGCCGATCATGCCATCCGAACTCGATCTGCTGCGGTCGCTCAACGACGAGCCGCGCACCCGTTCCACCGTGGACGTCCAGCGCGCAATCGCCGACGGCCGGCGCCGCCGGGTCCGCCGCGGCGCCGGGTACGCGGGCGCCGCAACGGTGACCGCGCTCGCCGTCGCCGGCGCCTCGGTCGCGGGAGGGGTGTTCAACCCCGCCCCCTCGCAGACCGCGGCGACCGGTGCGCCGCGCACCACCGCCTCCGCCCCGCCAAAGGCGGAGTACACGATCCCGGGCACCGCTGGCTGGAGCGCAGCGCCGGCGACCCCGCCCACCAGTTGCACGCTCAACCGGCTGCCCGTACCGGACAACGCCCCGATGGCACTGGTTACCGGCGCCGCCCCCACCGGCCGGTACATCGTCGGGCGCTCGTACCCGAAGGCCGGCAGCTACCAGGCTGTCGTCTGGCACAACGGCAGCGTCCAGAAGGTGATGCTCCCCGGCGACGAGGAATTGCTGCAGGACGTCAACTCGGCGGGTACCGCGGTCGGCTGGAGCTGGGCCGGTGGCAGCGAGGAGGACACCGGCCCGGTCCCGTACGTCTACCACGACGGCGAGGTTTCGCCGCTGCAGGGCGTGCGGCGCGGATCCGCGTACGCGATCAACGACGCCGGAGCCATCGTGGGCGACGACACCGGCCGCGCCGCACTGGTCTGGCCGTCGGCGACCGCGAAGCCGGTCCGGCTGCCGGTGCCCGCCGGCACGTCGGTGGCCACGGCCCGCGACATCGACGAGGACGGCACAACGGTCGGCACCATCAACGATGAGCGGCCGTACGTCTGGTTCCCGGACGGCACCCACCGCGAGCTTCCGATGCCACGCATCGACGGTGTCCAGACCGGGAGCGCCCGGGCCTTCAGCATCCGGAACGGCTGGGCGACGGGGGTGGCCAGCCGGCTCACCCGCGGGGGGAAGGGCACGAAGGCCGACCGGGCGAACAACGCGCGGGCGGTCCGGTGGAACGTCCGCACCGGAGAGGTCCGCGTTTTCGGGGAGTTGCAGGGGTTCCCGAACGAGGTGAACGCGCAGGGCTGGCAGGTCGGCACGGACAAGCAGGGGCGCGCGGTGCTCGTCGCCGACGCCGAGCCCGTGGTGCTGCCGGCTCTGGCCGGCGGACAGCCGACCGCCGTGTCCAATATCGCGACCACGTTGAGCGATGACGGGCGCACTGTCGCCGGGCAGTCGGACGACGCGACGGACACGATCCAGGCTGTCGTGTGGCGCTGCCGGTAACGGGATCCGGCAGATCTCCGCAATCGGTCGGTCCGTAGGGCAAAGTTCATCACCTGGAGACCAGGAGATCCCGGCGAGGGCCGACCCGGCCGGGTCGGCCCTCTCTCGCCAGCGCTCGCGGGGACACCCGTGCCACTGGGCGTTCGCGGGGACACCCGTGCCACTGCGGCGGCGGCTTCGGGCGAGCGGGGCCGCCGGGGTCGACACGCGGTGACGATGTTGACCGCCCCGCACGATGTCCTCCGGCCGAGAGTTGGCTACCGTAGGTGTTTCTCCGGGGGCCCGCAGCCCCCCACGTGGTACGTCCCGATAGAGGTGGCTGTGACCCTGTACGGCGACAAACGTGTCTCCGACGACCGGCCCACGGTGCAGGTCACCGCGGTGTCCTGGCCGGGCGACGAGCCGGAGCCGACCGGCAAGCCCGGCTCGGGCTGGGCACGGTCGCGCCGGGGCCGGCTGCTGCTCGCCGGCGGCCTGGCCGCCGTGGTGCTGGCCGGTGTCGGCGGTGCCGGTGCCTACGCGTACGCCGGGGACGTGCCCCGGGGCACGACGGTGCTCGGCGCCGAGCTCGGCGGCCGGAGCCGGGACGAGGCGGCCCGGGAGCTGCGCGCCGAGTTGGAGCGCCGGGCAGCCACCCTGAACGCCCCGCTGACGGTGCTGGTGGGGGAGCAGAAGGCGGAGATCAGGCCGGCCGACGTGGGCCTGGCCGTCGACGTCGAGGCCACGGTGGCGGCGGCCGCCGAGGCCGACGCGCCCCCGGTGAGCCGGCTGCTCGGCTCCCGCACGGTCGACCCGGTGGTCACGGTCGACGCCGACCGGCTGGACGCGGCGCTGCGCGGGGTCCTGGGCAAGCAGGGTCGCGAGATGACCATGCCGGCGATCATCTTCACCGGCACCACCCCGAAGCCGGTGTACCCGAAGCCGGCCCTGTCGGTGGACCGGGAACACTCCGCCCAGGTCGTCACGAAGGGCTGGCTCGCCGGCGGGCAGGTGACCGTGCCGCTGGTGGAGCAGGCCCCGGCGACCACCGCCGAGGAGGTGGACCGCCTGGTCGAGGAGCTGGCCCGGCCGGCGGTCGCCGAGCCGGTCACGCTCACCACCGACAAGGGCACCGTGACCATCCCGCCGGCGGCGATCGCGCGCGGCCTGCGCTTCTCCGCCGACGAGGCCGGCAAGCTGACCCCCCGGGTGGACGTGAAGCGCCTGCGCGCCGCCCTCGGCGACAAGCTGGCGTCGATCGAGTCGCCGCCGAAGGACGCCACGATGACGATCTCCGGCGGCAAGCCGAAGATGGTGCCCGGCCGCGCCGGCCAGCAGCTCGACTCGGCCGCCCTCGGGCGTGACCTGCTCGCCGTCCTGCCCAAGGCGGACGGGCGGACGGTCAGCGGGCAGCTCAAGCCGGCCGAGCCGGAGCTGACCGAGGCGAAGCTCGGCGCGCTGGGCATCAAGGAGCGCGTCTCCACCTTCACCACCCGGTTCCCCGGCGGGCTCTCCTCGCCGCGCAGCCAGAACATCGTCCAGGCCGCCAAGGACGTCGACGGCACGGTGGTGAAGCCGGGTGAGACGTTCTCCCTCAACGGCCACACCGGCGAGCGCGGGTACGACCAGGGCTACAAGGACGCCCCGGTGATCGTCAACGGCAAGCTGGTGCCCGGCGTGGGTGGCGGCGTCTCGCAGTTCACCACGACGCTGTTCAACGCCACCTACTACGCGGGCCTGGAGGACGTCGAGCACAAGCCGCACTCGTTCTACTTCAGCCGCTACCCGGCGGTGATCGAGTCGACCATCTTCTGGCCGGACCTGGACTTCAAGTTCCGCAACAACACCCCGCACGGCGTCCTGATCGACACCTCGTACACGTCGAGCACGATCACCGTGTCGATCTGGAGCACGAAGATCTACGACAGCGTCAAGACCGAGTACGGCCCACGCCGCAACATCACCAAGCCGAAGACGGTCCACCTGGAGCCCGGTCCCACCTGCATCGCCGCGGTGGGCAGCGACGGGTTCTCCCAGGACGCCTTCCGGGTCATCAAGAAGGACGGCAAGGTCGTCAAGCGGGAGAAGTTCAGCTGGACCTACGACGCCGAGCCCCGCTTCATCTGCGGCCCCGAGCCGGCCTGACCGCGGGCAGGACGAAGCCCCGCCGGCTGATCGCTGGCGGGGCTTCCTTCTGTCGTACGCCCGCTCAGGGCCGCGCCTCGGCCAGTCCCTGCCGTACGCCGTCGGCGTCGCGGTCCGTGCCGTAGACGGGGGTGTCGGGCTGCTGCCGCCAGCTCTCGTCGAGGGTGCCGGCGTCGACCGGGTCGAAGCCGAGCGAGTCGACCAGCTGCATCACGAGCTGCTTCGCGTCGGCGTCGTCGGCGGCCACCGGCAGGCCGATCCGGTCGCCGGCGCCGGCCGGGCGGCCGTTGTCCATCAGGTGCTGGGCCTGGATGTTGTTGAAGGCCTTCACCACCCGGGCGCCCTTGAGGTGCTCGGCGGTCCACCGGCTGGAGCTGAGGCTGCGGTCCAGCAGCTCGGGGATGTCGCCGTCGCGCTGCGGGTAGTAGTTGTCGGCGTCGACGACCACCTTGCCGTCGAACAGCTCCGGGGGGAGTTCGGGGACGGCCAGCAGCGGGATCGCCACGATCACCAGTTCGGCATCCTGCACGGCCTGCTCCACCGTGCCCGCGGTGGCGCCGGTCTCCTGCGCCAGGTCGGTGAGGGTCTGCGGCCCCCGCGAGTTGGCGACTGTCACGTCGTGGTCGAGGGCGCGCAGCCGCCGGGTGAGAGTCCCACCGATGTGCCCCGAGCCGATGATTCCGATCTTCATGACCACTCCTGCCTCCGCCGGTCCCGACGGTCAGTTCCGGTCGTACGGTGAAACAGGTACCCCGACCGGTCCACACCGATTGCGGACAAGGCGTACTCCACGTCACGTTTTCCGCCATCACGGCGGGGACCACGCGGCGGCGCGGGTCCCGCACCGACGGTACCGAGAAGACGTGGGTCACCCGGGCGATTCGCCGAACGAGGGGCAGGTTGATTTCCGGGGGTGGATATACCAATCAGGGCCACCCCTTGAAAGGGGTGGCCCTGATTGAATGGTTGTCCGGCGGTGTCCTACTCTCCCACACCCTCCCGAGTGCAGTACCATCGGCGCTGGAGGGCTTA
>NZ_JAGPYL010000058.1:0-42154 GCF_018070095.1 Micromonospora sp. U56 | reverse complement strand
GGGCGCTGGTCAGCGGGCGTCCAGCAGCGGCTGTCGCGGGTCCCATGGGGGGCCGCCGGCCGCGTCCCGGCGGCGCCGGGCGATGGCCGACAACGCCTCCAGGACCACCCGGTTGCCCAGGTACGCGGTGATGTCGGCGTGGTCGTACGGCGGGGCGACCTCGACCACGTCCACCCCGACCACGGGCAGTTCGTAGCAGACCCGGCGGACCGCGTCGAGCAACTGCCGGGAGGTCAGGCCGCCCGGCTCGGGAGTGCCGGTGCCCGGTGCCATGCCCGGGTCGACCACGTCAACGTCGACGGAGAGGAACACCCCCTCGCACTCGTCGGTCGCGATCGTGAAGGCCTCCGACAGGCAGGTGTCGAGGCCGCGCGACACCAGCTCGGTCATCTCGTAGGAGCGCATCCGCTGGGCGGCCATCCACGCCAGGGTGGGCGGGTCGGGCCAGTAGCCGCGCAGGCCGATCTGGAGGAACCGGTCGCCGCGTACCGCGCCGGACTCGATGAGCCGGCGCATCGGCTGGCCGTGCCCGTGCAGCGAGCCGAACTCGATGTGTCCGGTGTCGGCGTGCGCGTCGAAATGCACCAGCGACACCCGGCCGAGCCCGTGCTGCCGGGCGACCCCGGTGGCGTCGGGCAGGGCGATGGAGTGGTCCCCGCCGAGGACGATCGGGATCGCGCCGGCGGCGGCGACGGCGTACACGGCGGCCTCCAGCGACGCCAGCGACCGCTCGATGTCGCCGGAGAACATCTCCACGTCGCCGGCGTCGTAGACCCGCAGGTCGCGCAGCCCGTCGACGCGCATCGCCAGGGACGGGCGGGAGCCGTCGTGCGGCAGGTAGCAGGCCTGCCGGATGGCGGACGGGCCGAAGCGGGTGCCGGGCCGGTGCGAGGTACCGCCGTCGAAGGGCGCCCCGACGATGACGACGTCGGCGTCGGCGTACGACGTGGGGTCGTCCAGGGTGCAGCGGTCCACCCCGAGGAAGGTGATGTCGGGGCCGTACATCGGGCCGTAGCGGTTCATCGCTCCTGGATCCCCCACGGCGAGCCGTACCCGGTGAGCAGGTCGAGGAAGGGGCGGGGCGGCAGCGCCTCGGGGCCGATCACCCCGGCGCCGGACCAGGCGCCGGTGGCGAGCAGTTCCAGGGCCACCACCGGGTTCACCGCGGTCTGCCAGACGACGGCCTGGTGGCCGTACTCCCGCATGGACCACTCGTTGTCGACCACGTGGTAGAGGTACACCTCACGCGGCTGCCCGTCCTTGCCGGTGCCGGTGACCCAGGTGCCGGCGCAGGTCTTGCCGCGCATCCGGTCGCCCAGGGTGGCCGGGTCGGGCAGGCTGGCGGCCACCACGTCCCGGGGCGACACCTCGACACCCCGGACGGTGACCGGAGCGGTCGAGTCGAGGCCGACCTTGTGCAGGGCCTTCAGCACCTCGATGAACTCGTCGCCCAGGCCGTACTTGAAGGTGACCCGCTTCGCCCGCACCCAGCGCGGGATCAGCAGCACCTCCTCGTGCTCGACGTTGACGCACTCGACCGGGCCGATCCCCTCCGGGAAGTCGAAGACCTCCGGCTCGCTGAACGGCTCGGTGGTGTACCAGCCCCGGCCGGCCTCCCAGATCACCGGCGGGTTCAGGCACTCCTCGATGGTGGTCCAGATGGAGAACGACGGCGCGAAGTCGTAGCCGTCGACGGTGAGGTTCGCGCCGTCGCGGACGCCGATCTCGTCGATCTCGTCGAACAGTTCGTCGGCGGCGTACCGGGCGAAGACGTCCGACAGGCCCGGCTCGATGCCGATGCCGCAGAGCGCCAGCCGGCCGGCCGCCGCCCACCGGTCGGCGACGGCGAACTGGTCGTCGCCGAGCTTCACCCCGGTCTCGGCGTAGGGGCGGGACGGGTGCGGGTGGGACAGCGACATCGCCATGTCGAGGTAGTCGGCCCCGGCGGCGAAGGCGCCGTCGAAGATCGACATGACGAAGCGCGGGTCGACCGCGTTGAGCACGTGGGTGATCCGGTGCTCCCGGCAGAGCGCGGCGACCGCGTCGGCGGCGGAGGCGTCCACCTTGGCGGCGACGAACCGGTCACCGTGCCCGGCCACGGCACGCTCGGCGCGGCCGAGGTCGTAGTCGGCGACGACCATGGTCTCGAAGAAGGAACGGCGGGCGGCGATGGCGACAGCGGCGGAGCCGACGCCACCGGCGCCGACGAGCAGGATGCGCATCAGGAATCAAACCCCAAACCAAGGCGATCGAGAGTACGGAGCCAGACGTTGCGCCGGCCCTCGCGCGCGTCGGCGCGGGCGAGCGACCAGCGGGTGAGGTTGATGCCGGCGGCCCGGACGGGCTCCGGCGGGAACGGCAGCGGCGTGCTGCGGACGAGGTCGAGCCGGGTCAGCGGGGTTTCCTCGCCGCTGAGCAGGTCGAGCATCACCCGCGCGCCGAACCGGGTGGCGCCGACGCCGAGCCCGGTGTAGCCGGCCGCGTACGCCAACCGGCCGTCGTAGGCGGTGCCGAAGAACGGGCAGAACCGGGTGCAGGTGTCGATCACCCCGCCCCACCGGTGGCTGAAGCGCAAGCCCTCCAGCTGCGGGAACGTGGTGAAGAAGTGGTCGGCGAGGGCGGTGAAGGTGGCCGGTCGCTGCTCCAGCGCGGGGGCGACCCGGTTGCCGTAGTGGTAGACCGCGTCGTAGCCGCCGAAGAGGATCCGCTGATCGCCGGTGATCCGGTAGTAGTGGAACTGGTTGCCGGTGTCCGCCAGCCCCTGCCGGTTGCGCCAGCCGATCGCGTCCCGCTGCGCCGGGGTCAGCGGCTCGGTCATCAGGGCGTAGTCGTAGACCGGCACGAGCCAGGCGCGCAGCCGGCGCAGCAGCGGCGGGAAGGCGTTGGTGGCGAGCACCACCTGCCGGGCCCGCACCGCCCCCGGCGCCGCGCCCGGCCCGCCGGCGGTCGCCGCCCGCAGCGCCGCGCCGTCGCGGCGCAGCCCGGTCACCCGGGTGTGCTCGTGGATCCGCACCCCCTCGTCGAGGCAGGCCCGGCGCAGGCCCCAGGCCAGCTTCGCCGGGTCCAGCATGGCCACCCGGTCGGCGTCCCACAGCCCACCGAGGTACGTCGGCGAGTCGACCTCGGCGCGCACCTCGTCGCGGTCGAGCAGCCGCACGTCGTGGCCGTACCGGCGGGCCAGCTCGGCGTCCTCGGCCAGCCCGGCGAGCTGGTACGGCTCGACCGCCACCGCCAGCTCGCCGGTACGCTCGAACTCGCAGTCGATCCCGTACGCCTCGACGGTCGCCGCGATCGCGGCCAGGTTCTCCCGGCCGAGCCGCTCCAGCTCGTCGATCTCGCCGGGGAAGCGGTCCACGCCGTTGGCCAGCCCGTGGGTCAGCGAGGCGGCGCAGAACCCGCCGTTGCGCCCGGACGCCGCCCAGCCGCAGGTGCCCGCCTCGACCAGCAGCACGTCCCGCGCGGGATCGTCGCGCTTGGCGAGCAGCGCCGCCCACAGGCCGCTGTAGCCGCCGCCGACGACCAGCAGGTCGGCGGTGTGCGTACCGTGCAGCGGCGGCAGCGGGTCGGGGCGTTCCGGGCGGTCGAGCCAGTAGGGCACGGGCGCCGCCTCGGCGAGCGCCCGGCCGGTATGCGGGAGGATCATGACGGGCTCTTCGCCCGCCGGCCGGCCGCCGGGGCGGCCGCGAGGTCGGCGCGCCTGGCCTTTCGTCCGCGCAGCGAGCTGGCCCCGACCAGCAGCAGTGCGATCACGAACATCGCCGTGCCGATCACGTTGACCTGCGGCGGGATGCCCCGCTGGGCGGCGCCCCAGACGTACATCGGGAAGGTGACCGTGGTGCCGGCGTTGAAGTTCGTGATGATGAAGTCGTCGAAGCTCAGCGAGAAGGCGAGCAGCGCGGCGGCCACGATGCCGGGCAGCACCAGCGGCAGGGTGATCCGCCGGAACGTCTGCCACTCGCTGGCGTAGAGGTCCATCGCGGCCTCCTCCAGCCGCCGGTCCATCCCGGCCAGCCGCGCCTTGACCGTCACCACCACGAACGACACGCAGAACATGACGTGCGCGATGACGATGGTCCAGAAGCCCTGCGGCACGCCGGCGGAGACGAAGAGGGCGAGCAGCGAGGTGCCCATCACCAGCTCCGGGGTGGCCATCGGCAGGAAGATCAGCAGGTTGATCCCGGTCCGGCCGCGGAACCGGTGCCGGACCAGGGCGAACGCCATCAGGGTGCCGATCACGGTGGCGACGACGGTGGCGATGAAGCCGATCTGCACGCTGCGGACCACCGCGTCGCACATCTCGGAGGTGGCGCAGGGCTGCCGCCAGTTGTCCAGGGTGAACTCGTTGAAGTCGTACGACAGCCGGCTGGACGGGCGGTTGAAGGAGAGGCCGGCCACCACCAGGATCGGCAGCGAGAGGTAGCCGAGCACCAGCAGGGCCACGCCCATCACCCAGCGGTCGGCCAGCCATCGGGAGATCCGCATCAGAGCCCACCTTCATTCGCGACTGCGGGGCTCCGCTCCGCTGCACTCCTCGCGCTCATCAGACCACCTCATCCGTGCCGGCGCGGCGCAGGTAGACGAAGACCACCGCGAGGATCGCCGCCATCAGCAGGAACGACAGCGCCGCGCCCTGCGGGTAGTCCAGCCGGACCAGGAACGCCGAGTCGATGACGTTGCCGATCATGTATTCGTTCGGGGTGCCGAGCAGTTCCGCGTTGATGTAGTCACCGGTGGCCGGGATGAAGAAGAGCAGCGTGCCGGCGATCAGGCCGGGCATCGACAGCGGCAGGGTGACCCGGCGGAACGCCTGCACCGGGCTGGCGTACAGGTCGCTCGCCGCCTCCAGCAGCCGGTAGTCCAGCCGCTCCAGGCTCGCGTACAGCGGCAGCACCAGGAACGGCAGGAAGTTGTAGGTCAGGCCGAGGATCACCGCGACCGGGGTGGCGAGCAGCCGGCCGTCGGGCGCGAGCAGGTGCAGGTCGCGCAGCAGGCCGACCAGCGCGCCGTTGTCCGACAGGATGGTCTTCCAGGCCAGGGTGCGCACCAGGAAACTGGTGAACATCGGGGCGACCACGCAGACCAGCAGCAGGTTCTTCCACCGGCCGGCCTTCTGCGCGATCGCGTAGGCCAGCGGGTAGCCCATCAGCAGGGCCAGCACCAGCGCGATCCCGGCGTAGCCGAAGGAGCGGGCGAACTGCGGCCAGTACGTTTGCAACGCGTCCGGGTAGTTGCCGAACGCCCAGGTCAGCGCGTACCCGGTGGAGAGCGAGCCGCTGGGGTCGTAGAGGCTGGCCGCGGCCAGTTGCAGCAGCGGCAGGCCGAAGAAGACGAACAGCCAGGCCGCGCCGGGCAGCAACAGCAGGTACGGCAGCAGCCGGTGCCGGCCCCGCCGGGGCGGTGCCGGCGCGGCGGCCACCTGCCCCGACGGGGTCGGTACGTGGGACAGCGCGGTCATGAGGCCGCACCCACCGGCTCGTCGAGCAGCGGGGTGGTGCTGTCGTCCTGGCCCGGCTCGCGGGGCAGCAGGAAGGCGTGCCGGGGGTGCCAGTGCGCCACCACCCGGATGCCGACCGGCAACTGGCCGCCGGCGCCGCTGTTCGCCGCGAACGCGGAGATCTCGCTCCCCCAGCCGGTGCGGACCAGGTACTGGGTGCTGACGCCCACGTAGGAGGCGTCGGTGACCACACCCTCGATGTGCTGGTGTCCGTCGGGCACCTGGTCGGCGGAGCCGACCAGGTGCAGCTTCTCCGGGCGTACCCCCAGGTAGACCGCGCCCCGGTCGGCGCGGGCGCGATCGGCGGGCACCGAGAAGCGGGCGCCGTGGGCGGTGACCGGCACCGCGGTGCCGGCGGTGCCCGCGGCCTCGGCGGCCAGCAGGTTGGACTGGCCGAGGAAGTTCGCCACGAACGCGGTGGCCGGGAACTCGTAGATGTCGGCCGGTGCGCCCAACTGCTCGATCCGGCCCGCGTTCATCACCGCGACCGTGTCGGCCATGGTCATGGCCTCCTCCTGGTCGTGGGTGACGTGCACGAAGGTGATCCCGACCTCGATCTGGATCCGCTTCAGCTCGATCTGCATCTGCCGCCGCAGCTTCAGGTCGAGCGCGCCCAGCGGCTCGTCGAGCAGCAGCACCTGCGGGCGGTTGATCAGCGCGCGGGCCAGGGCGACCCGCTGCTGCTGCCCGCCGGAGAGCTGCGCGGGGCGCCGGCTGCCGTAGTCGTCGAGCTGCACCAGCGACAGCATCCGCATGACCTCGTCGTCGACCGAGCGGATGCCGCGCCGGCGCAGCCCGAACGCCACGTTCTCGAAGATGTTCAGGTGCGGGAAGAGAGCGTAGCTCTGGAACACGGTGTTCACCGGCCGCTTGTACGGCCGCAACCGGGCGATGTCCCGGTCGCCGAGCAGCACCTGCCCGCTGGTCGGTTCCTCCAGTCCGGCGATCATCCGCAGGGTGGTGGTCTTGCCGCAGCCGGACGCCCCGAGCAGGGCGAAGAACGAGCCCTGCGGGATGGTCAGGCTGAGGTCGTCCACCGCGGTGAAGACGCCGAACCGCTTGGTGAGGTTGGCCAGCCTCAGGTCGCCGGCCGGTGACTCGTGTCCCATCGTCCTCACGCCCCGATGACCTGCTGGAACTTCGTTTCGTACTCCTTCTCCTGCTTCTCGTCCAGGGCCATGAAGACCTTGGACTTCGACAGCAGGGCCTCGTCCGGGAAGATCAGCGGGTTGGCCGCCAGCTCCGGGTCGATCTTCTCCATCTCGGCCTGCGCGCCCTTGACCGGGCAGATGTAGTTGACGTACGCGGCGAGCTGCGCCGCGACGGCCGGGTCGTAGTAGTAGTTGATCAGCGCTTCGGCGTTGGCCTTGTGGGTGGCCTTGTTCGGCACCATCATGTTGTCGCTGAACAGCATCACGCCCGACTCGGGCGAGACGAACTTGATCTTCTCGTCCTCGCCGGTGAGCTGGATGACGTCGCCGGACCAGCCGATGCAGGCGGCGATGTCGCCCTTGGCGAGGTCCGGGGCGTAGTCGTTGCCGGTGAACTTGCGGATCTGCCCGGAGTCGACGGCCTTCTTGAGCTTGTTGAGCGCGTCGTCGAACTGGGCCCCGGTGAAGTTGGCCGGGTCGTGCCCGTTGGACTGCAGCAGCAGACCCATGGTGTCCCGCATCTCGGACAGCGCGGTCACCTTGCCCTTCAGGTCGGGGCGGGTCAGCAGCTCGTCGACGGTGCGGAGCTCCTTGGTGACGTTGCCGTTGTAGGCCAGGCCGGCCAGGCCGGACTGCCACGGGATGGCGATCCGGTTGTCCGGGTCGAAGGACCGGTTGATCAGCGACGGCAGCAGGTTGGCCGCCACGTTCGGAATCTTCGCCGGGTCGAGCTTCTGGATCCAGCCGAGCCGGATCATCCGGGCGGCCATCCAGTCGGTGAGGACGATGATGTCCCGGTCGGTGCTCTGGCAGCTGGCCAGCTGGTTCTGCACCTTGCCGAAGAACTCGTTGTTGTCGTTGATGTCCTCGGTGTAGGTGACCTGGATGCCGGTCTTCTGGACGAACGCGTCGAGGCTGGGCCGCTTCGACTCGTCCTTCTCGTCCACGTCCATGTACTGCGGCCAGTTGGCGAAGGCCAGTTTCTTCTCCGTCGCGGAGAGGTCCTCGCTCTTGCAGCCCTCCTCGGTCTGGGTCGCGGCCTTGGTGCCGCAGCCGGCGAGCGCGCCGCCCGCGGCGAGCAGGGCGGCCGAGGAGAGGGTGCCGGTGAGCAGTCCACGCCGGGTGAAGGGCTTCAGGGGAGTTCGCATGTGACGACTCCTAGGGGGTCGTCCGTCGGCGGCGGGGACGGGGGTGACGCGCCGGCGGGAGGGGTCAGGTGCCTGGGACGACTGATCCTGACATGAGGTGACCGACCCCACAAGGGATTCCGTTGCGGGAATAGCAATGGACGACGAAATACGCCACACTGCCCGATGGCACTAGGCTCACCCGGGGGAACGGACATGGGGAGTGGTCGATGACGAACCGGCAGCAGGAGAACGGCAACGGCGGGCGGCGGGTGGCGGTCCGTGAGGGCGCCAGCCACGCTCTGCTCGACGACGTGGCGAAGCAGATCATCGAGCAGCTCCAGGAGGACGGCCGCCGGCCGTACGCGACCATCGGCAAGGCCGTCGGGCTCTCCGAGGCGGCGGTGCGGCAGCGGGTGCAGCGGCTGCTCGACGCCGGGGTGATGCAGATCGTCGCCGTCACCGACCCGCTCCAGCTCGGGTTCCCCCGCCAGGCCATGATCGGGCTGCGTACCGACGGCGACCTGGAGGCGGTGGCCGACCGGCTCGCCGAGTTCGAGGAGATCGACTACGTGGTGATCACCGCCGGCTCGTTCGACCTGCTGGCCGAGGTGGTCTGCCGCAACGACGCCCACCTGCTGGAGATCCTGCAGAAGCTGCGCGCCGTCCCCGGGGTGCTGGCGACCGAGGCGTTCGTCTACCTCAAGCTGCGCAAGCAGACCTACAGCTGGGGTACGGCCTGACCCCCAACGGTGGGCACGGTCGCGTGGCCCGGCCGGTGGCCGCGCCACGCCCCGATCGCCCGTGGCGCGCGGTCAGCCAACCCGCGCGAAACCACCCAGGGTCCCGAGGACCCGAGTGAGACCACCCACGGTCAGATGACCTGGGCGAAGCAGGCCACGGTGACGGCCAGGGAGAGCACCGCCACCGACACGGTCAGGAACGGCTTGGAAAGGCGCATCAGAGTCCTCCGTGCGGTAGGTGACGAGCTCAGACGGCGTGCCGAATGAGCCATTCGTCGGAGTTGTAGCTGTCTCTCGCCGGGTCCGGCACCGTGGTCGCCTGCTCCTCGACCATGTCCTCGGGGCGGATTCGCTCCGGGAGCGTGCCGAACCGGGCCTTGCGTACCGCTGCTGCGCGGTCGGGGCCGGCCTGCGCGGGTCGCATCGCATCGCCTCCTCGGCGGCTTGGTGAGACTCTCCTCAGAGCACCCGGAGTGGAAGGGTGACAGATGCGAGCTTATGCTCCTATCTGCCGAGCCGCCAGGACGGCGCCCCGTCGGTGACCGGCCGCGCAGCAAGGCGCAGACGCCTATCGGGAAAGGGAAGCCGGGAGGAGAAATCGGTCGCTATGCAGACAGACCTTGAAAACCCGTGCAACTGCCTCGCATTGCGCAAAGCGTCCCGGTATCTCACCGCGGCCTACGACAAGGCCCTCGGCCCGGTCGGTCTGCGTACGACGCAGTTCTCCATCCTGCGGAAGCTCCGCGCTCAGAGCGAGCTGACGATCACCAGCCTCGCCGAGCAGATCTTCATGGACCGGACGACGATGGCCACCAACCTCAAGCCGCTCGTGCGGGAGGGCCTGGTCACCGTCGAGCCGTCGACCGCCGACCGCCGGGCACGGGTCGTCTCGATCACGCCGGACGGCCTCGCCCGCGTCGACGCGGCCCTACCGCTCTGGCGAGCCGCGCAAGCCCGCTTCGAGGACACACTCGGCGTCGACGAGGCGGCCCGACTGCGCGCGTCGCTCGGGGCCGTCCTCGACACCGGCTTCCAGCCCTGGGCCGAGTGAGCCTCGCCGGACAGGTCGCCCATCGTGCGGAATCCATTGCGCGTTCGCCATACGGGCGCTGAATCCGTCGCTGTAGCGCATCTACGCCACTGATAGCACTTGCCTTTACCGGGACGGCTGTGCGATAACCGTGGGCAGAGCGGCCGGCGTCACCCCTTGGACCGGCCCGAGACGCTATGGGGCTGACATGGCCAACGCCACCGACCACCTCTGGATGCACTTCACCCGGATGGCCAGCTACTCCGCCGGCGAGGTGCCGACCATCGTCCGCGGCGAGGGCGCGTACGTCTGGGACTCCCAGGGCCGCCGGTACCTGGACGGACTCGCCGGGCTCTTCGTCGTCAACGCCGGCCACGGGCGTACCGAGCTGGCCGAGGCGGCCGCCAAGCAGGCCGGCGAGCTGGCCTACTTCCCGCTCTGGTCGTACGCCCACCCCAAGGCCGTCGAGCTGGCGGAGAAGATCGCCTCGCTCGCCCCGGGCGACCTGAACCGGGTCTTCTTCACCACCGGCGGCTCCGAGGCCGTCGAGGCGGCGTGGAAGCTGGCCCGGGCGTACTTCAAGCGCACCGGCCAGCCGAACAAGCACAAGGTGGTCAGCCGGTACATCGCCTACCACGGCACCTCGATGGGCGCGCTGTCGATCACCGGCCTGCCCGGCATCAAAAGCGACTTCGAGCCGCTGGTGCCCGGCGGCATCAAGGTGCCGAACACCAACTTCTACCGCGCCCCCGAGCACGGCGACTCGCCCGAGGCGTTCGGCCGCTGGGCCGCCGAGGAGATCCGCCGCGCCATCGAGCGCGAGGGGCCGGACACCGTCGCCGCGGTCTTCCTCGAGCCGGTGCAGAACTCCGGCGGCTGCTTCCCGCCGCCGCCCGGCTACTTCGAGCGGGTCCGGGAGATCTGCGACGCGTACGACGTGCTGCTCGTCTCCGACGAGGTGATCTGCTCCTGGGGCCGGCTCGGCGAGTACTTCGGCGCCGTCCGGTACGGCTACCAGCCCGACATCATCACCACCGCCAAGGGCATCACCTCCGGGTACGCCCCGCTCGGCGCGATGATCGCCAGCGAGCGGCTGATGGAGCCGTTCCTCACCGAGACCGGCATGTTCGCCCACGGGGTGACCTTCGGCGGCCACCCGGTCTCCTGCGCGGTGGCCCTGGCCAACCTGGAGGTCTTCGCCCGCGAGGACCTCATCGGCCACGTCCGGGCCAACGAGGGCGCCTTCCGGTCCACCCTGGAGAAGCTCCACGACCTGCCCATCGTCGGCGACGTCCGGGGCGACGGCTACTTCTACGGCATCGAGCTGGTCAAGGACAAGACGACCCGGGAGACCTTCGACGAGGCCGAGTCCGAGCGGCTGCTGCGCGGGTACCTCTCCACCGCGCTCTTCCAGGCCGGGCTCTACTGCCGCGCCGACGACCGGGGCGACCCCGTGGTGCAGCTCGCCCCGCCGCTGATCGCCGATCAGCAGCAGTTCGACGAGATCGAGCAGATCCTGCGCGCCGTGCTGACCGAGGCATGGAACCGCCTCTGAGCGGCGGGCCCGGGCTGGGCGGGGCCGGCTCCCGGGACACCGGGAACCGGCCCCGCACCGCACCGGCCACCGCCGACACCGGGAGCCGGACCGCGAGCACCCAGGCGACCGCACCGGCCACCGCCGACACCGGGAGCCGGACCGCGAGCACCCAGCCGGCCGCACCGGCCACCGGCGGGACCGGGAGCAGCGCGGCCGTCGGCGGCACCGACCGCACCCGGGTACGCCGGCTGCCCGAGCTCGCCGTCCACGACCGGGCCACCCTGCACGCGGTCCTCGACGCCGGCCGGGTCGGTCACCTGGCCATCGCCGACGAGCGTCAGCCGTACGCGCTGCCGGTGGCCTACGCCCGCGACGGCGAGCGGGTGCTGCTGCACGGCTCGACCGGCAGCCGACTGTTCCGGCACCTCGCGGCGGGCGCGCCGGCCTGCCTGACGGTGACCCTGCTCGACGGTCTCGTGCTGGCCCGCAGCGCCTTCGCCTCCTCGATGAACTACCGGTGCGCGATGGTGCTCGGCGAGCTGAGCGTGGTCGACGGCGACGACCGGCTGGCCGCCCTGGAACGCATCTCCGAGCAGCTGCTGCCCGGCCGCTGGGCGGCGATCCGGCCGCCGTCGGCGAAGGAGCTGGCCGCCACGCTGGTGCTCGCCCTGCGGCTGGACGAGTGCTCGGTGAAGGTCAGCGCCGGCCCGCCCGACGACCCCGACGACGACCTCGACCGGCCGGTCTGGGCCGGGGTGGTGCCGGTGGTGGAAACGCTCGCCACCCCGCAGCCCGACCCACGGCTGCGCCACGACCTGCCCCCACCGGAGTGGTGATGCGTTACCAGGAGCTGTCCCACTGGTTGTCCACGGTGGACGAGTCGCTGGAGCCGCGCCCGTCGCTGCCCGGCGACGCCGACGCCGACGTGGTGATCGTCGGCGCCGGCTACACCGGGCTGTGGACGGCGTACCACCTCGCGACCGCCGACCCGTCGCTGCGGATCACCGTGCTGGAGGCCGAGATCGCCGGGTACGGCGCCTCGGGGCGCAACGGCGGCTGGTGCTCCGCGCTCTTCCCCACCTCGCTGCCCGCGCTGGCCCGCCGGCACGGCCGCGACCGGGCGCTGGCCATGCAGCGGGCCATGCAGGAGACGGTGCGCGAGGTCGGCCGGGTGGTCGCCGCCGAGGGCATCGACTGCGACTGGCACCAGGGCGGGACGGTGGTGCTGGCCCGGTCGCAGGCCCAGCTCGGCCGGGCCCGGGCCGAGGTGGCCACGGCCCGCGAGCACGGTCTCGATCCCGACGACCTGGTCCTGCTCGACGCCGCCGAGGCGTCCGCCCGGTGCGCGGCCGAGGGCGTCCTCGGGGCGACGTACACCCCGCACTGCGCGGCGGTGCACCCGGCGAAGCTGGTCCGTGGGCTGGCCCGAGCGGTCGAGCGCCACGGGGTACGCCTGCACGAACGCACCCCGGTCACCGCGATCCGGGCCGGCGCCGCGGTCACCCCGTACGGCACGGTCCGGGCACCCGTGGTGGTCCGGGCCGCCGAGGGGTACACGCCGGCGCTGCCCGGGCAGCGGCGCGCCATCGCCCCGGTCTACTCGCTGATGGTGGCCACCGAGCCGCTGCCCGCGCAGACCTGGGACCGGATCGGGCTGGCCGAGCGGGAGACGTTCTCCGACCACCGGCACGTCATCATCTACGGCCAGCGCACCGCCGACGGCCGGTTGGCCTTCGGCGGGCGGGGCGCGCCCTACCACTTCGGCTCCCGGGTCTCCCCCGCCTACGACCGGGAGCCGGCGGTCTTCCGCGCGCTGCGCCGGGTGCTGGGCGAACTCTTCCCCGTGCTCGGCCCCGAGGTGCCGGTCACCCACACCTGGGGCGGCCCGCTGGGGGTGGCCCGGGACTGGTCCGCCTCCGTGGGGCTGGACCGCGCGACGGGTCTCGGCTGGGCGGGCGGCTACGTCGGCGACGGGGTGGCCACCAGCAACCTGGCCGGCCGTACCCTCGCCGACCTGATCCGCGGCGTCGACAGCGACCTGACGACGCTCCCCTGGGTCAACCACCGCTCCCCGAAGTGGGAACCGGAGCCCCTACGCTGGCTGGCGGTCAACGCCGGCCTCAAGCTGATGTTCTCAGCGGACGCCGCCGAGGCCCGCAAGGGTCGCCCCTCCCGCCGCGCCGCCGCCTTCTCCCGCCTCCTCGGCCACTGACCCCACCTGCCCCGACCCCGCCCCATCCCGTTGATCATGAAGTTGTTGTCATCCGCCTCGGCGTGTCGTGGCAACAACTTCATGATCAACCTGGGGAGCCGGGCAACCAGGGAGCCGGGGAGCCCGGGGACGAGGGCGTGGGGGTTAGTGGTTGGGGGGGATTACGCGGAGGTGGCCTCGGCGGCCGGTGTGGGGTGAGGGGTGGGCGGTCTGGTCGTCCTCGGGAGGGCGGGGGGTCACGGGGCGGGCGGCCTCGCGGACGGCCTCGGCCAGGGCCACCAGGTCGTCGGTGGTGGGCGGCGGCGGCTCGAACTCGCCCTCGTGCCGGACCACGTCCCAGCCCCGGGGAGCGGTCAGGCTCCGGGCGTGCGGCTCACAGAGGTCGTACGTGTGCGGCTCGGCGAAGGCCGCCAACGGGCCCACCACCGCGGTCGACTCGTTGTAGACATAGGTCAATGTGGCGACCGCTTGCCGGGGGCAGCCGTTACGGGAGCAGCGCCGTGGTGACCTCACGGCGGCAGGGTATCCCCATTACCGGGTCCGGCGCACCGGTTCGCGTTGCGACACGCCCGTCACGGTGATCACAATTCGCGCCCGCTCGACCCCGCCGCGCCAGGAGTGCGGCGCTGCCGCAGGCCAGGCCGGCCCGGGAGCTACCCTGTGCCTCATGACGAGCCCGGAACACCGCCGCCCCGGCTCCGGCCGGCGCACCCACCGCGACCGCCACGGTCGTGGCCTGCGGGGGCGGCTGGTGCCGGCGACCGTCCCGCTGGCCCGCACCAAGGCCGAGGTCTTCGACGACCTGGTGCTGGACACCGTCGAGACGCTGGAGCGCCGCTTCGCCAAGGAGCTGGCCGGTGTCGAGTTCGCCGTCGAGGACGTCCCGCCGGACCTGAACGTCTACGACTCGGACGTGCTCGAGGACGGCGAGGTGCCGCTGGCCCGGCTGCTGCCGGGGCGCCCCGGCCGGCAGGAGGCGCCGCCCCGCATCGTGCTCTACCGCCGGCCGCTGGAGTTCCGCGCGATGGACCGCGAGGACCTGGCCGACCTGGTGCACGACGTGATCATCGAGCAGGTGGCGAACCTGCTCGGGGTCGACCCGGACGAGCTGGCCTGACCCCCTCTCGGTCGGGCCGCCCCCGCGGCACCGACCAAGGCGTGAGCCGGGCGGCCCCCACCGCCCCGGCCCCACACGTCAGCTCAGGCGACTCGCCGCTTGAGCTTGCGCCGCTCCCGCTCGGAGAGCCCGCCCCAGATCCCGAACCGCTCGTCGTGACCGAGAGCGTATTCGAGGCATTCCGTCTTGACCTCGCACCGCGAGCAGATCCGCTTCGCCTCGCGGGTCGAGCCGCCCTTCTCGGGAAAGAACGCTTCCGGATCGGTCTGCGAGCAGAGCGCCCGCTCCTGCCACTCCGGCGCGTTTCCGAGCAGGTCGGCCACCTCAAGCTGGCCGTCCATCAGATGCCTCCTTGTCGCGCACCGGCGTCATCGCCGCTGCAACCCCCCACGCGAAAGGCGTGCTTGTCCGTACGGTCCCCATTTGTTGCGTTCCGTGCGAACAACCCCATTCAAATTACACGCGTGTAATGCGTGCGCCGTCAAGCTGAACTTGATAATGGAGTCGCCCTCCCGACACCGTTCGAGCGACCACTTCGGTCGCCCGCCTCGCAACCTGCCCTATCGATTCAGACCCCGGCCGAGTAACGCCCTCTCCGGCGAGTTGCCCGAGATTTCTGCCGTGGCGTGCCCATCGTGGACGCCGCCGGGGTACGCCGGCGGAGGCTCCGGTGGACCAGCCATCAAGATCGAGTTCTTGGTGGGGCACAGGTTAACGCGGTTCTGCCACGGCCGCCCGTCGAGCCGAAAATGCCGACAGCGCCCCGTCCATGATGTGGACGGGGCGCGACGGCTCGGACGCGGAGCGGTGATCAGCTCACCCCCGGCGGAGCGCTGCTCGGCCAGACGAACTCGGCGACGGCCCCGCCGGTGACGGAGATCGCGCCGGCGGGTGTCCGCTCGTCCCACCAGACGGTATAGAGACCGGCCGGCAGGTCCGGGTACACGGCACTGTGGAACACCCCGTCCCGGACGACCCGCTCCCGCACGGCCGAATGGGTACGCGGCCCGTCAGGCCGGTCGGCCGGGCTGATCTCGATCTCCCGCCCGTGCAGCCGACGGCCGGTGTGGACGATCAGCGCGCCGGTGTCCGCGCCCAGGTCGAGCAGGACGGTGCCGCTCTCCGTCGGCCCGTACCGGTGATCGTGCCCGTGCATGACGTCCTCCCTCCGCTCAGGACTTCGCCACCGGCGGGTTGTTGAACCCGTCGTACGGCGTACCCAGGAATGGGAAGCCGGCCAGGAAGGGCGCGGTCACGTCGGCGGCGCTCAGCCCCGGGGTGACCGCGCCGGCCGCCACGTCGGGGGTGAAGGCCTTGTCCACCAGCGGCACGGTGAGCCCGGCGATGGCCCGCAGCGCGATGCTCACCACGTCGTCGCCGACCCGCCGGCCGTTGGGGAAGCCGGCCAGGTCGCCGCCGAGCACGCCGAACCGGTCCGGCTTGGCGGTCGGCTTGATCGCGGTGTTCAGCCGCAGCATGTCGGCCTGCACGTCGCCGGTGTTGTTGGTGAAGCCGTCGATCAGCCCGGCCGGGATGCCGGTGAGCAGGATCGCCGCCAGGTCCGCCCGGGCCTTCTTGGCCTTGTTCAGCGCGTCCAGCTTGGGGAAGACGCCCGGATAGAGGGCCGGCAGCAGGGCGGCCAGCTCCGGCTGCTCGACGAAGCGGGCGAACCGCTTGTCCTCCGATGGCGGCAGGGTGTTCCACAGGTCCTTCTTGGACATTGGCACGATGACCTCGTTGAACAACGGGTTGCCCAGCCGGGACACCTGGGTCCACGGGCCGGTGGCGGTGTCCGCGGCGGCCCGGTCGCCGAGCACCCGCACCTGCTGCCGCGAGGCCGACGTCCACACGCCGATCACCGAGGCGCGGTCGGCGGGAGCGTACCGGTTGGCCTTGCGGCGCACCTTGCTCAGCGGCACCTGCACCGCGATGCTGTGCACGTTCATCCGGTCCAGGGCGTTGACCGGCTCGCCCTCGGCCTTGAACAGCTTCTTGCCGGCGACGTGCAACTGCTGGAACGGCCGCAGCGTACCCAGGTCGAAGATGGCCCCGAGGTCGACGAAGAAGCCGTCCGCGCGCTGCCCGGCGAAGACCCGCTCCCCGGTGGAGAGGCTGTACGTCGCCTGGCGAGCCAGCTGGGCGTAGTTCGGGGTGGAGAGCGGCCCGACGTTGCACGGCGGGCAGGGCAGCTTGTTTGCGAGCACGTGCTCCCGGCCGTCGGCCACCCGGGTCAGCTTGTAGAACTGGCGCCGATTCCAGTTCTCGCTGTCCAACGACTCGATCGGGCCGGTGTTGTAAAGAAAGCTGTTCGGATTCGTGATCTCGGTGCTGAATTCGAACCGGTAGCTCACGTCGGGACGGCCGTCACCGTCGTTGTCAATGTGAATCTCGTACCGCACGTCGTCGCCGAACTCGAAGAAGTTCGGTCCGCCGGAGGGGAGCTGCAACGGCACGTAGTTGGCGATCAGCGTCACCGAGTCGGGCCGGTCGGGGCTGACGAACGCGTACAGGTCGGAGCTGTCGGCGACCGGATCCTTGCTTATCTCCGGTGCTTCGCGATGGGAGGACATGGCGGACCAACCTTTGCGGGATCAGGAGTGAGGTGAGGGTGGCCGGGCGCCGAGAGCCCGCGCCGGGCCGGACGGGGAGGGCGGGAGGCCGTACGCCGGCGGGTCAGCGCCGCCCGGCGGCGCGCCGCAACCGGTCCGCCAGCCCGCGGTCGCGTACCTCGATCCGGGACGTGCCGACGAAGACGTCCATCGTCCCGGTGGCGGCGTCGCGCAGGTGGACCACGATCGGGTCGTCCTTCGCGCCGGCGGCCGAGGGGGCGTTCTGCGCGGCCGACAGGCCCGGCACGGTGAGGGCGGCGGCGCCCAGCGTGGCGCTCGCCGCGGCGGTCAACGTCTGCCGGCGGGTCAGTCGCGGCCAGGGCCGCTTCCGCTCGTCACTCGTCATGGGGAACCTTTCCTCCGGCGGCGCGTACGCGCCCGCGATGGCTCGCGAGGGGCTGCCGACGGCGGCCCTCGCCTCAACCGCCGCCGGCGACCAGTGGTACGGCCGGTGCCGGGGAAAGGTTCGACGCTACGCGGGGTGGTGACCGTACGCGGTCGTCCGCTTGCGCGCCGGTCGACCGGCGGCCGCCGCGATGGCCCGCAACTGCTCCTCGGTACGCGCCGAACCGTTGCCGGACCCGGCCATCCGAGAGATGGTCTCCTCCATCAGCGTGCCGCCCAGGTCGTTGCAGCCGCCCTGGAGCATCGCCACCGTGCCGGCATCGCCCAGCTTCACCCAGGAGCACTGGATGTTGTCGATCCGGCCGTGCAGCAGCAGCCGGGCCATCGCGTGCACCGCCCGGTTCTCCCGCCAGGTGGGCCCCGGCCGGGCGATGCCGGCGAGGTAGATCGGCGCGTTGGTGTGCACGAACGGCAGCGCCACGAACTCGGTGAACCCGCCGGTGCGGTCCTGCACCCCGGCCAGCACCCGGAAGTGCGCCAACCACTGCCCGGGGTGGTCCACGTGGCCGTACATCATCGTGGAGCTGGACCGGATGCCCAGCTTGTGGGCCGTGCTGACCACGTCGACCCAGGCGGCGGCCGGCAGCTTGCCCTTGGTGAGCACCCAGCGCACGTCGTCGTCGAGGATCTCCGCGGCGGTGCCCGGGATGGTGTCCAGCCCGGCCTCGCGCAGCCGGGTCAGCCACTCCCGCACCGGCACGCCGGCCTTCGCGGCGGCGGTGACGATCTCCATCGGGGAGAAGGCGTGCACGTGCATCCCCGGCACCCGTGCCTTGATCGCCCGGACCAGGTCGGCGTAGCCGGTCACCGGCATCTTCGGGTCGATCCCGCCCTGGAGGCAGACCTCGGTGGCCCCGGCCGCCCAGGCCTCCTCGGCCCGGTCGGCGACCTGCTCCACCGAGAGCCGGAACGCGTCGGCGTCCCGTTCCCGCTGGGCGAACGCGCAGAACCGGCAGCCCACGTAGCAGACGTTGCTGAAGTTGATGTTGCGGTTGACCACGTAGGTGACGTCGTCGCCGACGGCGTCGCGCCGGACGTCGTCGGCGAGCCGGCACAGCTCGTCCAGCGCCGGACCGTCCGCGCCGAAGAGGGCCAGCGCCAGCTCGGCGTGCCGGGGCTCCAGCAGCGCCGCCGGGTCGTCGGCGGCCAGCCGCAGCCCGGCCCGTACGTCGGCGTCGCCGCCGGGGGCGGCCCCCGCGGTCACCTTGCCGGCGACCTCCGACCAGTCGCCGTAGACGCTGTCGAAGTCGCCCCGCCGGTCCCCGGTACGCCCGGTGGTGTCGATGGTGACGTGCAGGTCGGTCCGCCCGCCGTACGTCTCGTCGGGCTCCTGCCACGGCCGGCCCACCGGCCGGGCGGACTCGACGGCGAGCCCCGTCTCCGGGTCGGCCAGCGCGCCGACGTGCGGCAGCAGCCGGTGGTCGAGCCAGGGGTCACCGGCCCGGACGTACTCGGGGTAGACGGTCAGCCGCTCGCGCAGGGTGAAGCCGGACTTCTCGGTGTGCCGGGCCAGCTCGTCGAGCTGCGGCCAGGGCCGCTCCGGGTTGACGTGGTCCGGGGTCAGCGGCGACACCCCGCCCCAGTCGTCGATGCCGGCGCGCAGCAGCAGGTCGTACTCGCCCTCGATCAGGTTGGGCGGGGCCTGGATCCGGGCCCTGGGGCCGAGCAGCAGCCGGGCCACCGCCACCGTGGCGGCCAGGTCGTGCAGCTCGGCGTCGGGCATGCCGCGCATCGCCGTGTCCGGCTTGGCGCGGAAGTTCTGCACGATCACCTCCTGGAGGTGGCCGTACTCCCGCATGGCCCGGCGGATCGCGAAGATCGCGTCGACCCGCTCGGCCGGGGTCTCGCCGATGCCGATCAGGATGCCGGTGGTGAACGGCACCCCGACCCGGCCGGCGTCGTCGAGCACCCGCAGCCGCACCGCGGGTTCCTTGTCCGGCGAGCCGAAGTGCGGGCCACCCGGCTCGGACCAGAGCCGGGTCGCGGTGGTCTCCAGCATCATCCCCATGCTCGGCGCGACCGGCTTGAGCCGTTGCAGCTCCGACCAGGACAGCACGCCCGGGTTGAGGTGGGGCAGCAGGCCGGTCTCCTCCAGCACCGCCACCGCGCAGGCACGCAGGTAGTCCAGGGTGGAGTCGTACCCGCGCTCGTCCAACCACTCGCGGGCCGCCGGCCAGCGCTCCTCCGGCCGGTCACCGAGGGTGAACAGGGCCTCCTTGCAGCCCAGCGCCGCGCCCTGCCGGGCGATCGCCAGCACCTCGTCCTGCTCCAGGAAGGCGGCCGGCAGCCGGTGCGGCACGGTGGCGAAGGTGCAGTAGTGGCAGCGGTCCCGGCAGAGCCGGGTCAGCGGGATGAAGACCTTCTTCGAGTACGTCACCACGCCCGGCCGGCCGGCGTCGCGCAGCCCGGCGTCGCGGATCTCCCCGGCGACGCGGAGCAGTTCGTCGAGCTCGGCCCCCCGGGCCGCCAGCAGCGCGGTCGCCTCCGCGACGTCCAGCGCGCGGCCGGTGGCCGCCCGGCGCAGCGCGCGCTGCACGCTCGCCTCGGTCGGGGCGGGATCGGTGCGGTCAGCCATCCGCTCAGCCTATGCGCTGGCTCGGCCGGCCGGACGGGCACGGAAGACGGTGTGAGATCAACCCGCCCCGCGCCGGTCGGTTGCCGGCGGATGCGTCCCGGGCGCGGCACGTCGAGCGTGATACCTCAGGGTCATCTTGATGCCGCTGAGGTATCACGCTCACCGCGGTGGTGCTTCGCTGAGCCGACCCGGCCCGGCGACAGCGGACGGGCGGCTCGGCTCAGCGTGGGGAGTTCGGGTCGTCCCGGTGGAAGCGCTGGGTCCGGTCGACGTCCTCGCCACCGGGCGGCCCGGCCGGCCCGCCCACCTCGCCCGGCTGGCGTGGGATGGTCTGGGTGGGGTCGGCCGACGGCGGCTGGCCGAACGGCGGAGCGGTGTTCGGGCTGGCGAACGGCGGCGCGGACTGCGGCGTGCCGAACGGCGGTGCCGACTGCGGAGCGGCGCCGAACGGCGGGGCCGAGGACGGGCCCGGCTGGCCGTACTGGCCGTACTGGCCGGCGGCCGGGTAACCGGCGGACGGCTGACCGGCGGGCGGGTAGCCGGTGCCGGGGTGGCCGGCGGGCTGGCCCGGGGGCGGGTAACCGGCGGCGGGGTAGCCCTGGCCGGACTGCTGCGGCCAACCGGGCTGCGGCTGGCCGTACACGCCGGGCTGCGGCCTGGGACGGGGGACGTGGTAGAACGCCCGCCAGACCCGGTAGACGACGAACGCGGCGAGGGCGAAGAGCGCGAACCAGGCGGCCCGGGTCAGCAGGCCGAGCAGGGCGTCCAGCACCTCCGCGTCGGCCAGCCGGTTGACCAGCCAGATCAGGAAGGTCAGCGTGCCGAAGAGCGCGCCGAAGGCGTACTCGCCGACCGCGACCTGGGTGATCTGCTTCGCCCGCGGCAGGACCGGCGGGACGTGCGTGGCGAGCAGCACGGCCAGCAGCGGCAGGACGGTCGCCTCGATGCCGACGAACGAGAAGAAGGTGCTGCCGGCCCGGCTCGAGAAGGTGCTGTACTCCGAGGCCGGCGCGAGCAGCCGGATCAGTCCGACGAAGAGCAGCACGGCATTCGCGCCGAGCAGCACGAACGCGGCGAGTTCGCGCAGTGGACCGGTGAGCTGGCGGGCCTGCGTCGCGTCTTTCGGCGCCGGCTCGGCGGGGCTGGTCACGAGTTCTCCCTCGGGCGAAACGGACAGATGCCGACGTGAGCCTAGTCTCCCGGGCCACCGACGGACCGCAGGCGTCGCGTACGCCAGGATGGACGTCATGCGCATTGTGGTTCTGACCGGCGGGATCGGGGGCGCCCGGTTCCTGCTCGGCGTCCGGGCGTACGCCCGCGAGGTGGGCGCCGAGGTGACCGCCGTGGTCAACGTCGGTGACGACCTGCTCCTGCACGGGCTCAAGGTCTGCCCCGACCTGGACAGCGTCATGTACACCCTGGGCGGCGGGGCCGACCCGGAACGCGGCTGGGGACGGGTCGGTGAGACCTGGACGGTCAAGGCGGAGCTGGCCGCGTACGGCGCGGAGCCGACCTGGTTCGGGCTCGGCGACAAGGACATCGCCACCCATCTGGTGCGGACCACCATGCTCAACGCCGGGTACCCGCTCTCCGCGGTGACCGAGGCGCTGGCCAGCCGCTGGCAGCCCGGCGTACGCCTGCTGCCGGCGACCGACGACCGGCTGGAGACCCACGTGGTGGTCGACGGCGAGGAGGGGCAGCGGGCGATCCACTTCCAGGAGTGGTGGGTGCGCTACCGGGCGGACATCCCCACCCACCGGTTCGTCTTCGTCGGCGCGGAGAGCGCCAAGCCGGCGCCGGGGGTGCTGGAGGCGATCGCCGGCGCGGACGCCGTGCTGGTCGCGCCGAGCAACCCGGTGGTGAGCGTCGCCCCGGTGCTCGCCGTGCCGGGGCTGCGCGACGCGGTCGCCCAGCGTCCGGCCCGGGTGGTCGGGGTCTCTCCGATCATCGGCGGCGCTCCGGTGCGCGGGATGGCCGACCGGTGCCTGTCGGTGCTGGGTGTGGAGTGCAGCGCCGCCGGGGTGGGCCGGCTCTACGGCGGGCGGAGCGAGGGCGGCCTGCTCGACGGCTGGCTGGTCGCGCCGGAGGACGAGGGCACCTCGGTGCCGGGGGTGGCGGTCCGGTCCGCGCCGCTGCGGATGACCGACGAGGCGGCGACCGCGCAGCTGGTGCGGGCCGCGTTGGAGCTGGTGTGAGACTGGAGATCCTGCCGGTGCTGGGCATCGGCGACGTGACCGAGGGCGACGACCTGGCCGCGCTGATCGCGACCGCCGCGCCGTGGCTGCGCGACGGGGACGTGCTGGTGGTGACCAGCAAGATCGTCTCGAAGGCGGAGGGTCGGCTGGTCGACGTGCCGGCGGACGGGCCGGAACGGCTCGCCGCGCGCGACGAGGTGCTGGCCGCCGAGACCGCCCGGGTGGTGGCGACCCGTGGCGCGACCCGGATCGTCCAGACGCACCACGGCTTCGTGATGGCCTCCGCCGGGATCGACGCCTCCAACGTCGACAAGACCCGGCTGGTGCTGCTGCCCAAGGACCCGGACGCCTCGGCCCGGGCGCTGCGCGCCGCCCTGGCCGAGCGGTACGGCGTCGACGTGGCGGTGATCGTCAGCGACACGATGGGTCGGCCCTGGCGCAACGGGCTCACCGACGTGGCGCTCGGCGTGGCCGGCATGTCCGCCATCCGCGACCACCGGGGCGAGGTCGACCCGTACGGCAACGAGTTGCAGCTGACCCAGATGGCCGTGGTCGACGAGCTGGCCGGCGCCGGCGAGTTGATCAAGGGTAAATGCGACCAGGTCCCGGTCGCGGTGGTGCGCGGGTACCTGGGTGCCGGCCGCACCGACGACGGCGCGGGCGCGAGCGTCCTGGTCCGGGACGCGACGATGGACCTCTTCTCACTCGGCACCGCCGAGGCGCGGGCGGCCGGCCTCCGGTCCGCCGCGACCCTCGCCGACGGCACCGGTCCGACGCCGGCCGACCCGGAGGCGGTCCGGCGGGCCGTCGCCGCGGTCGCCGGCGTGGTCGCGCCCGGCACCGCCTTCACCCACGTCACCGACGAAGAGGTACGCGCCGGCCTGGTCGCCACCGTCCCGGGCTGGCCGGTGGGGGCCACCGGGCTGATCCTCGGCGCGGCACCCACCCCGATCGACCGGCCGGACCTGGTGCGCTTCGGCGCGGACCTGCAACGGCTGCGCACCGCGCTGGCCGCCGAGGGGGTGCCCTCGGCGCTGCTGCCGCCCCCGGCGGGCAGCACGGCCAGCGCCTGCCTGGCGATCTGACGTCGGGCCGGGTCAGGCCTCCAGCATGGCCCGCTGAGGCCGGGTCAGGCGTCCAGCATGGCCCGGCCCAGCGGGGTCAGGGTGTGCAGCACCGTGTTGCGGTCCCGCTGGCTGACCAGCAGCCCGGCGTTGCGCAGCACGGCGGTGTGCTGGCTGGCGGCGGCCGGCGAGATGTGCAGCCGCCGGGCCACCTCGCCGGTGGTGCAGCCGTCGTCGCTGACCTCCAGCACCGCGGCCCGGGTCCGGCCGAGCAGCGCGGCGAGCGCCTCCCGCCCGGCCCCCTCGCGGTTCGGGCCGGCGCCCTCGCCGGGCGCCGGGACCAGACCGCCCAGCCGGTCCACCGGATAGACCAGCACCGGGGGCAGCGCCGGGTCGAGCAGGGCCACCGGGGTACGCGCGCAGAAGAACGAGGGCACCAGCAGCAGCCCGCGCCCGTCCAGGTGCAGCTCCCGGCGGTCCGGGTAGTCCAGCACCTCCAACCGCCCGGAGTCCCAGCGCATGGTGGGGCGCAGGCTGGCCAGCAGCCCCTCCGCCCCGCCGTCGAGCAGGGCACGGGCGCGCCGGTTACGGTCGGCCTCCACCGCCGCCTGGATCCGCCCCCAGTACGGCTCGAGCGCCACCGACCGGTACTGCGTCATCGAGTCGGTGAGCAGTTGCAGCACCTCCGGCTCGCCGCGGGCCAGCGCGGCGGCGGAGGAGGGCAGCGAGTTCGCCCCCGCCAGCACGGTCAGGTCCCGGTTCAGCAGGTCGATCGGGGTGGACCGGACCGCGTCCAGCCCCGCCTCGAACCCCGCCACGCTCTGGTACGGGGTGAGGAAGTCCGGGAAGTAGCCGCGCGGCGGGTTCAGCGCGAAGAGCAACCGGAGCTGGTGGGAGGTGACGTCGCGGCGCAGCTCGCGGGCGACGCCCCGGCGCCAGTGCGCCATCAGCGGGTCCCGGGTACGGCCCTGCAGCAGGTGCAGACTCAGCACCAGCTCCCAGATCGGGTCGGCCGCGGGGGCCACCCTGGTCCGGAGAATGTCCTCCTGAGAGAAGTGGATCGTCAGCATGGAAGCGCTCCTGAGGGCGGACAGGGGGATTGCCCACCGACCCTCTGCACTCTACCCGCCCGGCACTTACCTCCACTTTTAAGCGTGGGCTGAAAAACCTCGACGCCCCCGACCGCCGGTTGGCATGCTCCTACTGCCCGGTCCGGCGTACGAAGGGGTCCACCAGCCACCCGACCGGGACGCCTGGGGGCGGTGGGCGCGTCCGGGAGACACCACGAGGGTCTGCGGCCCTGGTCCGCAGAGGTGTCCCCCGGGCGCTCCGCGCCGAGCGGGCCGGTCAGCCGATCCAGAGCGCGACCCGGTGGTCCTCGTCGGTGACGTAGAAGCAGCTCCCGTCCAGCTCGGCCAGACCCTCCACGTGGTGGAAGGGCGCCAGGTCGGCCACCAGCTCCCCGGCGACCAGATGCTCCTCGGCCCCCGGCCGCCACCGGAAGCGGACGTGCCGGGAGGTCACCCCACCCCCCGCCGGATGGTCGTCCAGCAGCACCGAGCCCTTGCCCAGCGCGTCGATCGAGCCGACCACCGCCGCGTAGCCGCCGTCGGCGGTCGGGGCGATCGCGCGGAAGCCGACCAGCGCGCCCGACGGCGTCACCCCGGTCAGCGCGTACGCCCGGCCGGCCACCGGCCAGTCGCCGTCCCCGGCGAACATTTCCGGCACCCCGGCCAGCTCGACCAGGATCGGCTCACCGGCGGCGGTCACCGGGAACCGGAGGCCGAGCAGCACGGTGCCGTCCGGGGTGAACGTGGCGGCCTCCACGTTCAGCGGCAGGTCGTCCTCGGCGAGCCGGCTCACCCAGCTCTTCGCCCGGGCGGTGCCCCGGGCCAGCGTCTCGACGATGAACCGGCGGCGGACCCGGTCGCCGGGCGGCAGCGGGGTGAAGGGCGACTTCGCCAACGCGTCGTTGACCACCCGGTGCACCCGGAACCGGTTGCGCACCACCCGCACCGGCAGGGTCCCCGCCGCCGCGTCGTCCTCGCGGAACCGGGCCACGAACGCCCGGCGCGGGCGCAGCGGGCCGGCCTTCGAGCCGAAGTGCGAGCCGAAGACGTACACCCAGCCGTCGTGGTGGGCCAGCGCCTCGCCGTCCTCGGTGCGCCCGTTCTCGACGCCGGCGTCGGCGGGCACGTGCCGGGCGACCCACGCGCCGTCGGAGCGTTCCAGCAGCAGGGCCAGGCAACGCTCCACCGGGCCCTCGTCCAGCACCGTCCAGAACCCGCGCCGGGCGCCGTACGCGCGCAGCAGCGCCGCGGAACGGACCGGCAGCAGGTCACTGGCCTCGTTGCCGGCCACGACGAACTCGACGAGTCGCAGGGTCACCGGGCCAGGGTACGGAGCCGACGCTCGTAGAGTGTCGGGGTGCCCGACGTCTCCACCCCGACCGACCCCGCCCGCCCCCCGTCCCCGTCCGCCGGCGAGGCGGCGCTGCACGCCGACGCGGTGGCGCTGCTGAGCGGGTGGACGGCGACCGGCCCCGCCGCCGCCGAGGCGCGGGACCGCACCCTGGAGCTGCTGACCGCCGGGCCGGTGGCGATGGGCCGCAGCCACCGACCCGGGCACGTCACCGCCAGCGCGCTGGTGCTGGACGCCACCGGAGAGCGGGTGCTGCTCTGCCTGCACGGCAAGTTCCGCCGGTGGGTGCAGCTCGGCGGGCACTGCGAGCCGGCCGACCGTACCCTCGCCGGGGCCGCGCTGCGCGAGGCGACCGAGGAGTCGGGGATCGCCGGGCTGGTCGTCGACCCGGTGCCGATCGACGTGGACATCCACCCGGTCGCCTGCCAGGGCGGCTCGCTGCACCACGACGTACGCTTCGCGGTCTTCGCCCCGCCCGGCGCGGTGGAACGGGTCAGCGACGAGTCCGAGGCGCTGGGCTGGTTCCCGCCGGACCGGCTGCCCGAGCCGCTGGCCGGCGGGACGGTCCAGCTCGTCGCGCCGGCCCTGGCCGCGCTGCGCCGCCGCGCCTGAGGAGGCGACCGGCGGCGAGGCGGGTCAGACCAGGCCCTCCTCGCCCCGCTCCTTGAGCGCGTCGACCAGCACCTTGACGTCCTGGGCGCGGTCGCGCGGGCAGACCAGCACCGCGTCCGGGGTGTCCACCACGATCAGGTCCCGTACCCCGAGCGCGGCGACCAGCCGGCCGGACTGCGGCACCACCACCAGGTCGGCGCAGTCGTGCAGCAGCACGCCCGGCTTGGCGTCGGTGCCCAGCACCACGTTGCCGGCCGGGTCGGCGGGGAGCACGTCACCGAGGGTGTGGAAGTCCCCGACGTCGTTCCAGCCGAAGTCGCCGGGCACCGTCGCGACCCGACCGGCGGTCGCCGCGCCCTCCATCACCGCGTAGTCGACGGAGATCTTCGGCAGCGTCGGCCAGACCGTGCCCAGGATGTCGTCCTGCTCGGGGGTGCCCCAGGCGGCGGCGATGGCGCTCACCCCGGAGTGCAGGGCCGGCTGCTGGCGGGCCAGTTCGGCGAGGAAGACGTCCACCCGCCAGACGAACATGCTGGCGTTCCAGAGGTGCCGCCCCGAGCGCAGGTACGCCTCGGCGACCGGCGCGGCCGGCTTCTCCTTGAACTCGGTGACCGGACGCAGTGGACCGTCGCCGGTCGGCTCGCCGGTCTCCAGGTAGCCGTACCCGGTCTCGGCACGGGTCGGGGTGATGCCCACCGTCATCAGCAGACCCCGCTCCGCGCCGCGTACCGCCGCGCGCACCGTCTCCACCCAGGCGTCGGCGTCCCGGATCAGGTGGTCGGCCGCGAAGGAGCCCATCACCGCCTCCGGGTCCCGCTGCGCGATCACCGCGGCGGCCAGCGCGATCGCCGCGCAGGAGTCCCGCGGCGAGGGCTCCACCAGGATGTTCTCCTCGGGCACCCCGGTGAGCTGCCGGGCCACCGCCGCCGCGTGCGCCGCGCCGGTGACGACCAGGATGTGCTCCGGTGTGGTCAGCGGCGCCAGCCGGTTGACGGTCGCCTGGAGCAGCGAGGCGCTGGTGCCGGTGAGCGGGTGGAGGAACTTGGGGTGCCCCGCGCGGGACAGCGGCCACAGTCTCGTGCCGCTGCCTCCCGCCGGGATGACGGCGTAGAGCATCAGCACATCATGCCCGAACCGTCTCGGGGCGGACACGGGGTCGTTCGCCGGGTCGTCGCACGCTCAGGCCCGGGCCCGGCTCCACGCCGCGATGTGCACCTCGGCGCTGGACCCCCAGGTGAACTCCTTGGCCCGGTCGAAACCGGCCTTGGCCAGGGAGAGCCGGCGTTGCTCGTCGTCGAGGAGGGCGGCCAGGTCGGTGGCGATCTGGTCCGGGTCCTCGCTGGTGTAGGCGACCGCGTCGCCACCCACCTCGGGCAGCGAGAGGCGCGGGGTGGTGAGCACCGGGGCCGCGCACGCCATCGCCTCCAGGATCGGCAGCCCGAACCCCTCGCCGTACGACGGGTAGGCGGCCACCAGCGCGCCGCCGAGGAAGCCGGGCAGGTCGGCGTAGCGCAGGTAGCCCGGGCGCAGCAGGCGCAGGTGCGACGGCACCTCGGCCACGGCGCGGTCGATGTCGTCGTCGTGCCCCTGGCCGCCGGCGACCACCAGGGCCGGCGGGTTGTCCCGGTCGCCCACCGCGCGGGCCCAGCCGCGGATCAGGTTGGGGACGTTCTTGCGCGGCTCCTTGGCGCCGAGGAAGGCGACGTAGCTGCTGTTGCCCAGCCCCAGCCGGGCCCGGACCCGGGCCTTCTCCTCCTCGCTGGGCGCGTGGAAGGCCGCGTGGTCGACGCCGTGGTAGGCGACGTCGATCCGGGTGGGGTCGGCGTCGAGCAGCCGGATCAGCTCGTCCCGGGTGGCCTTGCTCGGCACGATCACCCGGTCGGCCCGGCGCAGCGAGGTCTTGATCGCGCTGCGGAAGAACGTCCGCCGGGACTTGTCGTAGTGCTCCGGCTCGGTGAAGAAGGTCGCGTCGTGCACGGTCACGGTGACCGGACAGCCGGCCCGCAGCGGGCAGGTGTAGAAGGGCGAGTGCAGCACCTCCGCGCCGACCTGCTGGGCGAGCAGCGGCAGGCCGGTCTGCTCCCAGGCGAGGCGGGCGGGCCGGTGCGCGACGGCCGCCGGGGCGGGGATGACCTCGGCGCCCGGCAGCATCCGGGTGTAGCGCTCCAGGTCGGTGCGGAGGCCGACCACGACCAGGTCCACCCCCGAACCGCACACGGTGCCGAGGGCGCCGAGGAGGCCGTCGACGTATCTACCGACGCCGCCACGGTCGGCGGGGACACTCGTGGCGTCGATGAGCACGCGGGGCGGGCGACCGGCGGTCACGGGGCGACTCCTTGAACTGGCGGGTCTGTGGGGAACAACACTCCGGGCAAGCCTACGCCGGAGCCCGGTCCGGACGCTGACTGCGACCCGACGGTACGCCGACTTGTCATCGTCATCGAGTACGGGTCTCGGCGGCGTATCGTTCGCGCCGATGGCCGAGAACATTGCCCGGGTCTTCGCCGACGCGATCGCGACCGACCCCGCCCGCCCCCTGCTGACCTGGTACGACGACGCCACCGGCGAGCGCACCGAACTGTCCGGCGCGACCCTGGCGAACTGGGTGGCCAAGACCGCCAACCTGCTCGTCGACGAGCTCGCCCTCTCCCCCGGCGATGCCGCCGCGGTGCTGCTCCCGCCGCACTGGCAGACCGCCGCGGTGCTGCTGGGCTGCTGGTCGGCGGGGGTGACGGTGGCCGACACGCCGGGCGACGTGGACGTGCTCTTCGCCGCCGCCGACCGGGTCGCCGAGGCGGCCGCCTGGTCGGCCGGGGACCGGTACGCCCTGGCGCTCGCCCCGTTCGCCGCCCCACTGCGCGCGGTGCCGGCCGGTTTCGCCGACTACGTGGTCGAGGTACGCACCCACGGCGACCACTTCACGCCGTACTTTCAGGGTGGCCCGGGCGACGCGGCGCTGCTGGCCCCGGCGGCCGACCGCGCGACGGAGCTGTGCATCGCCCCCGGCGACCGCCTCCTGGTCGACGCCGCCCGGCACCCCGACCCGGTCGACTGGCTGCTCGCCCCGCTGGTGCGGGGCGCCAGCATCGTCCTCTGCGGCAACCTCGACGCCACCCGGCTCGACGGCCGGGTGGCGTCCGAGAAGGTGACCCGGATCCTCGCCTGAGCCGGGCCCGGCGACCCGCGCCGACGGGCGCGGTGCGGGGTGGGTCAGGCGGGGGTGGGGGTGTCGTGGTCGCTGGCGCGGCGCTGGGCGAAGGTGGCGAAGGCGGTCAGCGACTCGGGGTTGGCCAGGGCGCCCTTGGCGGCGGCCGAGTCCACCGGGGTGCCGGTGAGGATCTTCTTGACCGGCACCTCCAGCTTCTTGGCCGACAGCGTGCGCGGCACGGCGCGGACCTGGTGGATCTCGTCCGGGACGTGCCGGGGCGACAGGGCGGTGCGCAGCTCCCGGCAGATCTTCCGGCGCAGCGCGTCGTCCAGCTCCAGCCCCTCGGCGAGGACCACGAAGAGCAGCAGCTCGCCCGCGCCGCCCTCGTCGTCCTCCAGGTGCACGACCACCGAGTCGACGACCTCGTCCAGCCCCTCGACCACCGAGTAGAACTCGGCGGTGCCGAGCCGCACGCCGCCCCGGTTCAGGGTGGCGTCCGACCGGCCGGTGATGACGCAGCCGCCCCGGTCGTTGATCGTGATCCAGTCGCCGTGCCGCCACACCCCGGGGTAGACCTCGAAGTACGCCTCCCGGTAGCGGCGGCCGTCCGGGTCGTTCCAGAAGCCCACCGGCATGCTCGGCATCGGCGCGGTGATCACCAGCTCGCCCAGCTCGCCGATGACCGGGGTGCCGTCGGCGGAGCGGGCCTCCACCCGCGCGCCGAGGGCCCGGCAGGTGATCTCACCGGCGTGCACCGGCAGCAGCGGCACCCCGCCGACGAACCCGGTGCAGACGTCCGTGCCGCCGGAGAGGGACTGGAGCTGGAGGCTCTCACCGACCGTCTCGTACACCCAGGTGAAGCCCTCGGCGGGCAGCGGCGCGCCGGTCGAGCCGACCCCGCGCAGCGCGGCGAGGTCGGCGATCTCCCTGGGCACCAGGCCGGCCTTGCGGCAGGCCAGCAGGAACGGCGCCGAGGTGCCGAAGTACGTCGTCTGGGTCTCCTCGGCCAGCCGCCAGAGCGCACCCAGGTCGGGGTGGCCCGGGTTGCCGTCGAAGAGCACGATCGTCGCGCCCACCGCCGGGGCGGAGACCAGGAAGTTCCACATCATCCAGCCGGTGGTGGTGAACCAGAAGAACCGGTCGGCCGGGCCCAGGTCGTGGTGCAGGGCGAGCATCTTCAGGTGCTCCAGCAGGATGCCCCCGTGCCCGTGCACGATCGGCTTGGGCAGGCCGGTGGTGCCGGAGGAGTAGAGCACGTAGAGCGGGTGGTCGAACGGCACCGGGGTGAAGGTCAGCGGCTCGTCGGTCGGGGCGGCCAGCTCGTCCCAGCTCAGCGCGCCCTCCGGCGCGGCCGTCATTCGGTTCGGAGTGCCGCCGAGCGGCGCGGAGGCCGAATTATGGCCGTTGGCGCCCGCCGGGTCGAGGTACGCGATGCCGACGGTGTGCTCCAGCGAGGGCAGGGCGGCCCGGATGGCGGCCACCTCGCCGCGCCGGTCGACCGGCTTGTCGCCGTACCGGTAGCCGTCCACGGCCACCAGCACCTTCGGCTCGATCTGCTGCCAGCGGTCGGTGACGCTGCGGGTGCCGAACTCCGGCGCGCAGGAGGAGAAGACCGCGCCGAGGCTGCTGGTGGCCAGCAGCAGCACGTACGTCTCCGGGATGTTCGGGGCGTACGCGGCCACCCGGTCCCCGGCGACCACGCCGAGCCGGCGCAGCCCGGCCGCCACCCGGCGGACCTGCTCGCGCAGCTGCGCGGCGGTCAGCGTGACCGGCGCGCGGGTCTGGCCGTGCGCGATCACCACCGGGTCGTCGTCCGAGCGGCCCGGCATCCGCAGCACGTTCTCGGCGTAGTTGAGCGTGGCTCCGGGGAACCAGCGGGTGCCCGGCATCGTCGGGTCGGTCAGGGTCGCCGTCGGCGGGGTGTGCGCGATGACCTCGAAGTGGTCCCAGACCGAGCGCCAGAACGCGGCCAGGTCGTCGACCGACCAGCGCCACAGCGCGTCGTAGTCGGCGAAGTCCAGCCCGCGGTGCTCACGCAGCCAGCGCAGGTAGTTCCCGATCCGCGACCGCTGGAGTACGTCCGCCGGCGGCGTCCACAGCACGTCACCCACTGCTCCACCCTCCCTCGGGCCCCGCACCACACTGTGAATGGGCCGTGGCGCCATCTTGCCCTACCTCGAAGCGTCATTCTCCGCACCCGGCGCCGGTGAGGGGGCGTGGCCGGCCCACACGCCGGACCGGCCACCTGTGTGGGTCGCGCCACGAGGCACGGGCGGGACGCCTCAGCCGGCCCGGTGCGCCTGGATGGCCCGCCGCCTGGCCAGCCGGTGCGCCCGGCGGATCTCCGCCTCCCGGAACCGGCGCTCGTCCTCCAGGGTCTCCGGCAGCACCGGCCGGACCGCCCGGGGCGCGCCGCCCACGTCGACACCGACGAAGACCAGGTACGCGGTGGCCACCCGGACCGGCTCGTCCTCGGCCGAGTCCCAGCGCTCGGCGACCACCCGGACGCCCACCTCCATCGAGGTCTGCCCGGTCCAGTTCACCTGGGCGTGTGCGTGCACCAGGTCGCCCACCCGGACCGCCTCGGAGAAGACGATCTCGTCGATGGCCGCGGTGACGGCGGTGCCCCCGCTGTGCCGCGCCGCGGCGGCCCCGGCCACGTCGTCGACGAACTTCATCAGCACTCCGCCGTGCACCGTCCCGTAGAGGTTGACGTCGACGGCGGTCATGATGCGACTCAGCGTGACCCGGGAGTACGAGGTGGGCTTGCCCGGCGGGGCGGCGGAGGGGTGCTCGGTCATGGAGGAAACGGTACGGTGCGCGGATGCGACATCTCTGGAGCTTCCTCGCCGGGTTGGTGGTGGCGCCCATCACCTGGGTGCTGGTCACTCTCGGGCAGGACGGGTCGGGTCGGACCGTGAACCGCTGGGTGGAGATCGGTACGTACAGCACGCCCAACCTGATCGAGCCGGCCGTCTACCTCGGCGTCGCCGGCATTCTGCTCGGTCTGCTCGGCACCCTGCGCATCTCGCCGCTCGGCCCCCTCGTCGCCGGGCTGCTGCTGGTCATCCCGTACGTGGGGATGTTCATCGCCCCGTTCACCGTGCTCGACAAGATTCCGGACGGCGGGAAGGTGCTCGGGGACCCGCTGCCGCTGGACCAGCCGGTGCGGAACGGCACGCTGTTCTTGATCGGCCTGCTGCTGCTGATGGCGACCTTCAGCGTGCAGCGGTGGCGACAGTGGCCGGCGCAGTCCACCGGGGCGGAGCTGACCCCGGCCGACGACACACCGCCGGAGAACACCTTCACGCTCGGCGACTGGCCGCCGTCCGGGGCGCGGAGCGAGCAGGACAACGCTCCGCTCACCCTCGGCTACCCGGACGTGGGCACCTCCACCGAGCCGCTGCCCCGGCGCAGCGGCACGGAGTCGCCGTGGACCGCGCCGCCCCGCTACGGGTCCGCGAGCGACAGCACCGACAACCGTTGACGGCTGCGGGCGGGCCGGAGAACCGGCCCGCCCGCCCGACGAGTCGTCGTCAGCCCTTCAGGATCGTCGTCAGCCCTTGAGGAGCTGACGGGCCATCACGATGCGCTGCACCTGGTTGGTGCCCTCGTAGATCTGGGTGAACAACGAGCGCACAGCCGCTGAGCTGGGAAAACTCGCTGAACTGCCCTACCGAAATCGGGTCACGGCGAGTGACGGCGCGTCGCAGCAACGACTAGCAGCGTCCAATGCTGCGCGATGGAACGTCGAATGGCCTCATCGGCTGCCACCCACCGACACGGCAGCCCGCCGGCGACTGCGGAGTCGATCATTCGTCGGGCCAACTGCGGCTTCGTGGCGAACGTCGTGTCGTCGGGGACACCGGCCTCGGCCCTGCGCTGCGGATCCTCACACCAGGCCCGCGGCAGGTAGAGCGCCGCGTCAACCAGCGCGTGCCCGGCCTCGGTGGCATAGACCAGATGCACCGCGAGCTGGCAGTTCTCGATCTTCCCGGCCGTGCCCGAGTACTGGCGCTGGACCCCGACCGTGTGTCGGCCCTTCTTCAGATCCCCCGTCCCATCCACGATCAGGACCGCGTCCGGGTCACCCAGCTGCCCAGCAATGAACCCGCGCACGTCCGCGCGGACCTGCCCGTCGTCCCACCGAGCGCGGGCAAGCAGATCCTGCACCCCGTCCGGCGAGGCGTCACCGGCGTGCTCAGCGATCGTCCAGCAGTTCTTCCGCGGCAACGGCGCCAACAACCCCCGCACGAAGTCCAGCACCCGCCAGCGGGGCTCCGGCCTGCGGAAACGGACTCCGACGGTCACCATCAGCTCGTCAAACAACTCCCGCCACCGCCGGGCGCCTACCCCGTAGGCGGCAGCCACCGCCGCATCATGGTCAGTCCACCCAACCGTCCATGTTCGACGGTGGCTGCTCCCACGTCAGCCCCGGGAACCATCTCCCAATCAGCCAAGGTCAAGATCTCCGGCTGGAGTACTAGTAGTGCTTTGTCATGATCGGATACGGTTTCGGGGTTTTCGTCTGGTAGGGAAACGGGTTTTGCAGGTGGGGCAGGCGCCGGCGAGGCGGACGAGGAGGTGTTGCAGGTCGCGGGGGACTGCGTAGAGGCTCAGGCCGGCGCTGCTGCTTTTGGGTGGTGCAGGCGTTGCAGGGTGCAGAAGGCGTGGGCTGCGGAGACGAGGGTGACGTGGTGGTGCCAGCCTTGCCAGGTGCGGCCTTCGTAGTGGTCCAGGCCGAGGCCGGTTTTCAGTTCGCGGTAGTCGTGTTCGATGCGCCAGCGCAGTTTCGCCCAGCGGATGAGGGTGCGTTTCGCGGTAGTGGTGGGAAGGTTCGACAGCCAGTACTTGGTCGGCTCGTCGCAGCCGGGTGGCCATTCGGCGATCAGCCACGCTTCGGGCAGGTCCTGGCCGCGGTGCGCGGCGAGGAGGGTCCGCCCGGCCGGTCGGACGCGGGTGAACACAAACCGGGACCGCATCTTGACCGGCTTGCCGGCTCGGGTTCGGGAGCCGTCGCGCCAGGCCACCGACTGGGCCTGGGCTGGGCCGCAGGTCAGGATCAGGTCCTTCACCGAGGTGGCGGGTTCCCGGTAACGCGGTTCGGGATACTTCCCGACACCCTGGTAGGGCGGCGTGTTGCGTACCGCCTCCTGCGGGTATACGCCGGCGCGTATTGACACCTGCACCACATAGGACAGGCCCCGCTCGGCCAGGCCGTGGCGGAACTCGGCCGCGTCGCCGTATCCGGCGTCGGCCACGATCAGCGGGGCCCGCAGGCCCCACCCGGTCAGCTCGTCGGTCATGTCCAACGCCAGGCGCCACTTCTCCCGATGCCCAACCTCATCGGGGATCCCGGCCCGCTCCCGCCGCCGGACCGTGTCCGGGCCGGCATCAGGCGAGCAGGGGTCCCAGGCGGCGGGCAGGAACAATCGCCAGTTGGTAGGACAGGACGCGGTGTCGGTGACCAGGTTGACGCTCACCCCGATCTGGCAGTTCGTGACCTTGCCCGCAGTGCCCGTGTACTGACGGGCCACCCCCGGGGAGGCGGCTCCGCACTTGAGCCACCCGGTGTCGTCAACCGCCCACGCCACCGGCCCGATCACTTCATGTATCCGCTGGGCCAACCGACGCCGTACGGGCGTGGCGTCCCACGGGCTGTTCGTCACGAAGTGGTTCAACGCCTGATCGTGCACACCGGCCAGCCGGGCCGCCATCGGCTGGATCGACTTACGCCGCCCGTCCAACATCAGCCCCTGCAGGTACGACACCGCCCGGTCCCGCCACCCGACCCGGGTCAACGACCCGAACACATCCCCAGCAAAATCAGCCAGGTCATCACGAAGCCGCGTCACTTCGAATCCGTCCACACAGGAACCAACGAGTAGCAGCTATCAACAACCACCATCCTTGACCAAAACGTGACAAAGTACTACTAGTGACCAGCGTCCTTCCAGTGCTACGAGGGAATCCATCTCTTGGCGATCAGTGGCGGCATCGAATGAGAACCCTCCGCAACGGCGACCTCGACGCTGCTTGGACGCCGTACCGATGAGGAAGAGCTAACCCGGGGCTTGCGTCCTTCCCCGCGAACCCGCTGCTCGCGCGCCAACCACCCAGGCGCCGCTGCCCCGAACCGCTGCTTGCCGCACGTGCAGGCTGTCACCTGTTCGTAGGAACCTTTTCTGGTCCCCGCCGCAGTAGAACCGAGGCTGCGGGCGATGTCGCGAGCCTTCCAGCTTCAGTGGGGATCACGGCTGGTGCCAGCGCCGGTGACTGATCACTTACGGACTCGGGCCGAAGCTCGTCTGGCGAAGTGCTGGGCCGAGCTTCGCCGTGAGCTGCAAACGTTCACTCAGAGGCACCTCGGTGGACTTGGCACTGTTGAAGTCATCGCCGACGTACCGCGGAACGATGTGCCAGTGCAGGTGGAAGATGTCTTGAGCGGGAGGCCCAAGGTTAAGCCGCACTGTCGTCCCGCTCGCGCCGAACGCCGCCTTCACCGCCTGTGTCGTCACCTGGAGCGCGGCCAGCATGGGGACCGCCTTCTCGGGAGGCACGTCAGCGATGCCGCCGAAGTGACCGGCCGGAACGAGCAGCATGTGACCTCGGTTGTTCGGCCGCTGGTGAAGTGCTGGGAAGACAACGAACTCGTTGTTGACGGCAAGGCAGACGCCGGGATCGGTAACGCCCGCCGTCACCGAGCAAAACACGCACGACAGATTCAAGATCGCATCTCCCGGATTCGAGCCCCACGCTTCATGGCCCATCCTCCCCGGTGGCGGGTGCGACCGGCTCAGAGATCGCGCGCAAACTGACGCTGGCGGGCGACATCCAGCTGGACCAGGTGGCCGAACTCGCCGCTTGAAAAGGCGTCGAGGAGTCGAGGCTGCCTGGCTACCCCCGGCTGCTCGGTGCGGACCTGCGAGACGAGGCCGGATATACGACCAGCATCTACGGGGGCACCAACGGCTACTCCGACGCCGAGGACGACAACGATTCCCAGTGAGAGTGGGAACCCAGCACGACGTCAACATCGTCTTCCACATGGCAAAGGACGACTCATCCGACAGAGCGACACCCAACATGGTCGCGGCCGCAGCCCGGGTGCTCGCTGCCCGGCCGGAGGACGCCGCGCTTGTACTAGACGGCAACTGGGTGCCGCTCACTCGATTGGTGCGCAAGCACAGGCGCTCCTGGTGGGACAACTACGGCGCCAACCAGCTCATCCCCTGAGCACGTCCGCGCTCCACGCGACCATTCGGCAACTTGACCCGTCCCAGCTTTCTGCGGAACTCGAATCCCCGTAAATGGGTACCGTGTGACAGCCGATCCCGCCTGAACCACTGACGCGGGCCGTCCTGCCCGGGACTTTCGATGATCTCGCCCGGCTGGAATCCCAGCCTCTCGTAGAGGGCCTGGCCCCGCTGGGGACAGCGGCCGGGTGCTCAGCTCCGAAGGTCAACACTTCGAGGATGCTTACGGGTGGAACCATCCTCTTGATCGACTCAGCGACAAGAGCTCTGCCCACTCCCCGACCACGGAAGTCGCCGGCCACGACCAGCCAACCGATCCGATACCTCGAGGGCCGCGCGCTCAGCAGCAAACCACCGAGCACCTGATCGTCGCCGCCCCTCACGCACAGCGCAGAGCCGCGCCGGATGTTCTTGTCCAGCGTCTCCTGGAACTCCGGATCGTCGATCATCGGCCCGAACCACTGCTCAACCTCACCCGCCAAGGCGATGAAACCAGCATGATCAGCCGACCCGGCCACCGCTACATCCACCTGTCGACACCTCCTGCGGGGCTCCGCTGGAGCAACTCCTGCGGCTGCGACCCGAGGCCGTCAGTTCAGCCCACAGCGGGGGGCCCACCTCTCAGCCATGGTGGGCTGATCGGCGTCGCTGCGGCCAACCCGTCCCCACTGTCTAGGTTCGCTGTGATCGGGTGAGGGCCAATCCGATAACGCCTGCACCGCCTGACGCACAGCCGGTCCCCCTACGTGAGCTTGCTGATTGCCGGACGGGTCCGGCTCAGGCCGCTCCCGCCCGAGGACCTCCAGGGACGACGCAGCCGCCACGATCGGGCCGACGGAGCCCCAGCCCCGCACTCTACGTAACCGCCAGCCCAGCGACATTTAGTCAAACCCCATCGATTGGGCGAGACGTCTCTTCCGAGACGTCTACCTATATCCCGACCACGCTGGATTGTCCACTATGTAATCTGCACATGCGGATGCATAGGTGGAGCTCCCCAGGATCTCCCCAGAACGCCAACTAAAAGCGCTCTGGGGTAACCGGAAAACACCTCGCAACGTAATCACTCAGCTACGCTGCGTGGCCGCGCCGGTCGGCCCGGCCACACCTGCTCTGAGCTGCGAAAACAGCCCCGAATCAGCCCTTCAGAAGCTGCCGGGCCATGACGATGCGCTGCACCTGGTTCGTTCCTTCATAGATCTGGGTGATCTTGGCGTCCCGCATCATCCGCTCGACCGGGTAGTCGCGGGTGTAGCCGTAGCCGCCGAGCAGCTGCACCGCGTCGGTGGTGATCTCCATGGCGGCGTCGGAGGCGAAGCACTTGGCCGCCGCGCCGAAGTAGGTCAGGTCGGCGTCGCCGCGCTCGGACTTGCCGGCGGCGGCGTACGTGAGCTGCCGGGCCGCCTCCAGCTTCATGCCCATGTCGGCGAGCATGAACTGGATGCCCTGGAACTCCGCGATCGCCTTGCCGAACTGCTTGCGCTCGCTGACGTATCCCTTGGCGTAGTCGAGCGCGCCCTGGGCGATGCCGACGGCCTGCGCGGCGATGGTGACCCGGGTGTGGTCCAGGGTCTGCATCGCGGTGGCGAAGCCGGTGCCCTCGGCGCCGATCATGCGGTCCGCCGGGATCCGGACGTTGTCGAGGTAGACCTCGCGGGTCGGCGAGCCCTTGATGCCGAGCTTCTTCTCCGGCGCGCCGAAGCTGACGCCGGTGTCGGCCTTCTCCACCACGAAGGCGGAGATGCCCCGCGAACGCGCTGTGGGATCGGTCACAGCGAAGACGGTGTAGTACTCCGACACGCCCGCGTTGGTGATCCACCGCTTCACGCCGTTGAGCACCCAGTGGTCGCCGTCGCGCACCGCCCGGGTGGTCATCGACGCGGCGTCGCTGCCCGCCTCCGGCTCGGAGAGGCAGTACGAGAACATCGCGTCGCCCGAGGCGACCCGGGTCAGGTACTTCTGCTTCAGCTCCTCGGAGCCGGCCAGGATCAGCGGCATGGTGCCGAGCTTGTTCACCGCCGGGATCAGCGAGGACGAGCCGCAGGCCCGCGCCACCTCCTCGATCACGATGGCCGTGGCCAGCGCGTCCGCGCCGGCGCCGCCGTACTCGACGGGGATGTGCGGGGCGTGGAAGTCCGCGGCCCGCAGCGCGTCGTAGGACGCCTTGGGGAACTCACCGGTCTCGTCCGCCTCGGCGGCGTTGGGGGCCACCTTCGCGGCACAGACCTCACGGACCGCCTCCCGGATCGCCTCGTGCTCCTCCGGCAACCGGTAGACGTCGAACGACTGCTCTGCGGCCATGTCGGCCCTCCCCTTTCACCGCTATCATGCGCAGTCTGTGGCGTCCTGAGGGTCCGCCGACTGCCGCAGGGTGAAGGATAGCTACCAGGTCCGGCCGGACCTTACCGGCGGGTAGGCTCGCGCACGACCAGCGTCGACACGGCACGACTATCCTCACACAAGACGACAAAGTTCCCTCGGCGCCGGCCATGGCGCCCCAGCCGAACGCGACGCAGCGACGCGCCGCCAGTGCGAGCGGAGAAGACAGGCGTGACGATCCCGTACCCGAACATCCAGCCGGTACCGGCCATCACCCCGGTGACGCCGCCCTCGGGTGCCCCGCGACCGCGGGTGACCTTCCTCGGGACCGGTTACCTCGGCGCGACGTACGCCATCTGCTATGCCGAGCTGGGTTACGAGGTCCTCGGCTTCGACGTCGACGCAAACAAGATCGCCAAGCTGAACGCGGGCGAGGTCCCGATCCACGAGCCGGGCCTGGACGAGCTGCTCCGGCGCAACCTCGCCGCCGGTCGGCTGCGGTTCAGCACCGACATCGGCGAGGTCGCCGACTTCGGCGACGTGCACTTCATCTGCGTGGGCACCCCGCAGCGCGCCGACGGGATGGGCGCCGACCTGTCGTACGTCGAGGCGTCGGTGACCAGCCTGGCCCAGCACCTGACCCGCAAGGCGCTGATCGTCGGCAAGTCCACCGTGCCGGTTGGCACCGCCGAGTGGGTGGAGCAGCTCGTCGGCAAGCACACCCCCAACGACCTGGGCGTCGAGGTGGCCTGGAGCCCCGAGTTCCTCCAGGAGGGCTTCGCCGTCGACGACGTGCTGCGCCCCAACCGGATCGTGGTCGGCGTCAAGACCGAGTGGGCCAACGGCATGCTCTACGCCGCCCACAAGGGCGTCTTCGACCTGGCCGCCACCGAGGACCGCGAGGTGCCCCTGGTGGTCACCGACTTCGCCACCGCCGAGCTGGTCAAGGTCGCCGCGAACGCCTTCCTGGCCACCAAGATCTCCTTCATCAACGCGATGGCCGAGGTCTGCGAGGCCTCCGGCGGCGACGTGACCCAGCTGGCCCGGGCGATCGGGTACGACCCGCGCATCGGCAACCGGTTCCTCCAGGCCGGGCTCGGCTTCGGCGGCGCCTGCCTGCCCAAGGACATCCGCGCCTTCCAGGCCCGGGCCCAGGAGCTGGGCGCCGGCGAGGCGCTGCGCTTCCTGCACGAGGTGGACCTGATCAACCTCCGCCGCCGTACCCGGGTCCTCCAGCTCGCCGCCGACCTGCTCGGCCGCCGCTCCGGCCCGGCCGGCCCGGACTTCTCCGGCACCCGGATCGCCGTGCTGGGCGCCACCTTCAAGCCCAACACCGACGACGTCCGCGACGCCCCGGCGCTCGCCGTCGCCGCCCTGCTCGCCAAGTCCGGCGCGGACGTGCACGTGTACGACCCGCAGGGCACCGAGAACGCCCGCCGGGTCGCCCCCGAGCTGACCTACGAGGCCAGCATGAACGACGCGGTGACCGGCGCCGACCTGGTCTGCGTGCTCACCGAGTGGGCCGACTTCCGCAACGCCGACCCGCTCGTCCTCGGCGAGCTGGCCGCCGGGCGCAAGGTGGTCGACGGGCGCAACTGCCTCGACTCCACACTGTGGACCCAGGCCGGCTGGGAATACCGCGGCATGGGCCGCCCCTGACGGATACGCGCCGACGCGCCGGCCGGGAAGCACCGCTTCCCGGCCGGCGCTCGTCGTTGTGCCGGATCGCCAGCGGCAGGTGTCGAAATCCGCGCCGGGGCAGGGCATGCTCGACACTGGAGGTCCACAGTGCGGGCCGGCCGGGTGGAGGGGTGTCGTGGAGAGCTTTCAGTGCTCCTCGTGCGGGCGGCAGATTCAGCCGGCCGCCCGTTGCCCGCACTGCGGCGCCGAGCAGCCGCAGTGGCGGGAACACCTGGCCGAGATCGAGCGGTCCATCGCGGAGATGAAGGCGCGCGAGGCGGCCATCCTCGCCGAGCAGCGGCAGATCGCCGCCAAGATGCAGGCCGCCCTCTTCCAGCGCGACATCCTCGCCCACGCCGGTGAGGAGCGGACCAGGCAGGCCACCCGCCCGCGCCGGGTGCTGCGCCGCAAGCCCGGCCGCCGACCGCCGACCGCCGCCACCGGCGCCCCGCCCCGGGTGCCCCGGCAGGGCGCCGCGCCGCCCGGGTCCGACGACGGTCCGCCGCCGCCACCGCGCGCCACCGCCACCTGGCTGGACGCCGACGATCCGGAGCACCCGCCGGAGGCGTCCTCCCGCGAGGTGCAGAACATCCCGCTCGGGCTCGGCGCGCTGCTGCTGGCCGTGGCCGCGGTGGTCTTCGCCGCCGTCGCCACCAGCTCGATGGACGCCCTCGCCCGGCTGGGCATCCTGCTGGTCGCCACCGTGCTGCTGCTGCTCGCCCCGCCCGTGCTCGCCCGGCGCGGGCTCACCTCGACCGCCGAGACGATCGCCGCGGTCGGCCTGCTGCTGGTGCCGCTGGCCGGGTACGCGCTGTGGGCGGTGGACCGGATCGGCGCCGGCGGCGCCTCCGGCGCGGTCTTCTCCGGGGTGATCTTCGCGGTCACCGCCGCCGTCGCCCTCGGGTACGCCCGGGGCACCGGCCTGCGCGCGCCCCGCTTCGCCGCCGTGCTCGCCGCCCAACCGGTGGTGCCGCTGCTGGCGTACGACCGGCTCACCGGCCCCGGCGGGTGGGCGTGCGCGCTGACCGTCGTCGCCGTGCTCGCCCTCTGGCTGGCCCGCTCGTCGCTGCTGCTGGAACGCCCGGTCCGCCGCGACCTGCCGGTCGACCCGCCGGCCGCGCCGACCGCGCCCCGGCAGCGCCCCGCCACCGAGGGCCGACCCGAGGCGGCACCCGAGGAGGCCGGCGAGGTGCTCGGCGCGACGGCGGCCCCGGCACCGGGCGAGGTCGTCCGGCCGGTGCCCTGGCTGCCCCAGGTGACCTGGCTGCTGCACGGAGCGGCGGTGGCGCTCGCCCTGGCGTACGCGGTCACCGCGCTGCTGAGGGCGGCCACCGTACCGGCGGCCACGGTGGCCGGCGCCGCGCTGCTGCTGGCCGCGGCGGTGGCCCTGGCCGGCGCGCTGGTGCTGCGGCGACCGCCGCTGCCCGACGTGGCCGCCGGCATCATGACGCTGGCCGTC
>NZ_JAGPYL010000057.1:0-42416 GCF_018070095.1 Micromonospora sp. U56 | reverse complement strand
GACCCCGGGCACCGCCGCCGGTCCGCGCGGGTGCGGGTCCCAGCCCACCGGCGCGCGGGTCGCGGCGAGCGCCGCGCGCAGCGCGTGCTGCCGGGCGACGCCCCGGCCGTAGTCGCTGACCAGCACGGCGGACGCCTCGGCGATCAGCTGGAGCACCGCCTCGCTGGGCGCCCCGGGGTCGGCGGCCGACCCACCCCGGTCGTGGCGCAGCAGCACCCGGCCGCGGGCCCGCAGCCGGATCTTCTCGGCGGTGGCGCCGGGCAGCGGCAGCGCGTACACCTGCACGCCGGCGGCGCTGAGCAGGCAGCTGAGCCGGGCGCCGCCGGCGTCGTCGGCGAGCGCCGTCACCAACGCCACCTCGCCGGCGCCCTGGGTGGCGGCGAAGACCGCGGCCAGGCCGGCGCCGCCGGGGCGGTCGGCGTACGTCGTCTCGTCGAGCACGGGTACCGGTGAGTCCGGGCAGAGCCGGTTCACCACGCCCTCGACGTCGCGGTCCAGCAGGGTGTCGCCGATGACCACCAGAGGTCCCCGCACAGCCGGCCTCCTCATCCCGCCTCGACCCGCCGGTCGCCGCCGTCGAGCACCACCTCGACGCCGGTGCGCACCGGCGCGGTGGGCGGTTCGACGGGGGCCGGGCCGGCCGTCCCGGCCACCGCCAGCGCGGCCGGCAGGGCCCGGTCGACGTACTCGCAGAGCACGTGGGTGGAGACCAGGTGCAGCTCCTGCACCACCTGGCTCTCGGGCGAGGCGATGGCGAGCGTCTCGTGGCAGGCGTCGGCGAGCGGGTTGGGCGCCGGGCCGGTGAACGCCCAGCAGCGCAGCCCGACCTCCCGGCCGGCGCGGGCGGCGGCCAGCAGGTTGGCGCTGGCGCCGCTGGTGGACATCAGCAGCAGGATGTCGTTCTCCCGGCCGTGCGCGCGGACCTGGCGGGCGAAGACCTCGTCGTAGCCGTAGTCGTTGCCGATCGCGGTCATCGCGGAGGTCTCCGCGTGCAGCGCGATGGCCGACAGCGGCTGCCGGTCGTCGCGGAGCTTGCCGACCAGCTCGGCGGTGAGATGCTGGGCCTCGGCCGCGCTGCCGCCGTTGCCGGCGACCAGCAGCCGGCCCCCGCCGGCCAGCGTGGCGGCCAGCTCGGTGCCCCAGCGGGCGAGCTGCTGCTCCGAGGACCGGAACGGCAGCAGCGCCTCGGCCAGCAGGGTGAGGTGCGCGTCCAGCAGCCCTTCGGTGGCCGTGGTCATCAGGCGACCACCCGGGTCGGCCGGCGCACGGCGGCCACCTCGCCGTACAGCTCAGCCAACCGCTCGGCGGTGGTCGACCAGGAGTAGCTGCGCCGGGCCCGTTGCAGCGCCGCGGTGGCGTACCCGAAGCGGCGGATCCGGTCGTCGAGCAGGCGCTGGATCGCCGTGCCCAGGGCCTGTGGGTCCCGGGCCGGGACCAGGTCCCCGGTCACCCCGTCGACCACGGTGTCCTTGATCCCGCCCACGGCGGTGCCGACCACGGGAACGCCGCAGGCCATCGCCTCCAGCGGGGTGAGCCCGAACGGCTCGTACCAGGGGGCGGCGACCAGCACGTCGGCGGAACGGTACCAGCGCCCCATCTCCTCCCGGGGCACCGCGCCGACCAGCCTGACCCGGTCGGCCACCCCACAGGTGGTGGCGAGGGCGCGCAGCCGGCGGGCGTACGGGTCGGTCTCCAGCAGGCCGGCCGGCGGGCCGCCCACCACCACGCACTCGGCGTCGGGCACCAGGGCCATCGCCCGGATCACGGTCTGGAAGCCCTTGCGTTCCACCAGCCGCCCGACGGTGAGGATCCGGGGCCGGTCGGGCTCCCGCTCGGCGGCCGGGCCGAGCGGGGCGAAGCTGGCGAGGTTGACCCCGGAGGGCACGACGGTCATCCGCGAGCGCGGGACGCCGAGGCGGACCAGCTCGCCCACCTCGTCCTGGCACTGCGCGACCACCCGGTCGACCGCGCGACCCAGCTCCCGCTCGTACGCGATCCGCCGCGCCGGGCTGGTGTCCTGCACGCCCTGGTAGCGCCGCTTGACGGTGCCGAGCGCGTGGTACGTCTGCACGACCGGCACCCCGGTCTGCCGGCTGGCGGCCAGCGCGGCGAGGCCGCTCATCCAGAAGTGCGCGTGGATCACCTCGGGCACCCAGTCGCCGCCGCGCCACCGTTCCACCAGCCAGCCGCTGAACTCCTTCATGTGCGGCAGCAGCGCGTCCTTGGCCAACGGCTCGGCCGGGCCGGCCGGCACGTGCACCACGTCGTACCCGTCCGGGGCGCGGACGGTGACCGGCAGGTCGACCGCGTCGCGGCGGGTGTAGACCCGGACGTCGTGCCCGGCGGCCGCCAGCGCGGCGGAGAGCTCCGCGACGTGGGTGTTCTGCCCACCGGCATCCTCACCGCCCAGGATGGCGAGCGGGCTGGCGTGCTCGGAGATCATCGCGATGCGCATACTTCCTCCTCCAGCAGGCGGTCCCAGTCGGCGAGGAAACGGTCCAGGCCGTAGCGGGCCCGGGCGGCGGTGCGCGCCTCGGCGCCGGCGCGGCGCGCCTCGGCGGGTTGCGTGACGAACCGCCCCGCGGCCTCCAGCAGCGCGTCCACCCGGGTGGAGAGGGCGCCGGCCCCGGACGGCACGGCCTCGACGGCCTCGGTGGTGGCCAGCGCGACGACCGGCATGCCCATCGTCATGGCCTCGATCAGGCTCAGCCCCAGCGACGTCCACCGGCACAGGTGCAGGTACGCCCGCCGCCGCGCCAGCTCGGCGTGCATCCGGTGCTGCGGCACGTCGTCGTGGCTGGCCAGCCGGTCGGCGGGGAGGCCGAGGTGTTCCGCGAGCCCGGCGACCTTCATGCCGAACACGTCCAGCGGGGCGATCTCGGCGAAGCGGGACAGCAGGTCGGTGCCGGTGACCCGCCAGCGGCGTACCGGCTCGTTGATGACGACGGCGAGCCGGTCCAGCTCGCCGGTCCACTGCACCGCCGGCGGGACCACCCCGTGCTCGACCACGGCGGTGCGGGTGCCGCCGTTGTCCCAGAACAGCTCGTTGAAGTGGGTGACGTGGGTGAGCAGCAGGTCGGCCCGGTCGGCCATCGGGTGGCGGGTGGTGGGCACGTCGCCCTTGGGGGTGTTGTGCTCGACGTAGATCGCCGGCAGATCCCGGCCGGCCCGCCGGCCCAGCCAGTCGCAGGCCAGGTCCATCTCCTCGGGCCGCTGCAGCAGCACCACGTCGACCTCCTCCCGGCGCAGCTGCTGCGGCGTGACCTCCACCGCGCTGTCCGGCCAGGGATAGGTGCGGGCCCGCCCCAGCCCGTACGGGCCGCGGTCGGGGGTGACCGGCACCAGGTAGCGGTGCTTGCCGTGCACGAACGAGGTGGTCCAGGAGCCGTGCACGTGCCACACCAGGATGTTCATCGGGCGCTCCCGCCGCCGGCGATCACCGGATCGATGCCGACGGTGGCCGGGGCCGCGCCCGGCGCGGGCGCGTCGGCGGGTACCCCGAGCAGGCGTACCGCCGCCAGGACGTGGTCCGGCTCGACGTTGGACAGGCAGGGGTGGCCGGGCACCGGGCAGCGGGTGGCCCGGGTGTCCCGGCAGGGCGCGGCGGCGTCGCCGAGGCGTACCGCCGGCACCCGGTACGGCCCCCACTGTCCGAACGGGACGGTGGGGGCGAAGAGGCTCACCACCGGCACGCCCAGCGCGGCGGCCAGGTGCGCCGGGCCGGTGTTGCCGACCACCAGCGCGCCGGCGTCGGCCAGCACGGCGGCGAGATCCGCCAGACCGGTCCGCCCGCCCAGGTCGACGCCGGTGTCGCCGGCCACCCGGGCGGTCAGCTCCGTCTCGTCCGGGCCGCCGGTGACCGCCACCCGGTGGCCGGCCGCGGTGAGCACCCGGACGATCCGGGCGGCCAGCTCGGGCGGGCAGGCCCGGGTCTGCGCCGCCGAGCCGGGGTGCAGCACCACGTAGCCGGGCCGGCCGAGCCGGGCCGGCGCGGGCGGCAGGCCGTCGGTGCGGATGCGCAGCGCCGGGTCGTCGGCGGCCGGGAGCGGGAATCCGGCGGCCGCGGCCAGCGACAGCGCCCGCTCGGGCTCGGGCAACCCGTCGGGCACCCGGTGCCGGACGTCGAGCAGCGCGCCCGGGTAGTCGTCGCTGATCGCGCTGACCCGGGGCACACCGGCCATCCGCAGCAGCAGCGCGAGTGGGAGCGGTGACTGGTGGAAGGAGGTGAAGACCACCGCCTCGTCGGCGCGCACCCCGGCGAGGCGGTCGGTGAGCCGGCGGATGTCGTCCGGGTCGACCGGGGCGGGGTCGCCGTCGATCCAGGGCAGCGGCCATTCGACGAGTTCGTCGACGTCGGGCAGCAGGGCGGCGGCGTGCCGACCGCGTGGCCCGTGCAGCAGGACGACCCGGTCGGCGCCGGCGGCGACGGCGCGGACGGCCGGGCCGGTGACCAGCACGTCGCCGGCGGAGTCGCTGCGGACGACGAGCACGGTGCCGGCCCGGCGGGGCGCGCTCGGGCGCAGCGCGGCCTGCCGCCGCAGGATCTCCTCGATGGCCGCCGGCAGGTCGCGGGCGACGTGCGGGGCGGCGGCCACCTCCTCGGGCCGGGTGACCGGGGTGGGGACCAGCACGCCGGTGGCGCCGGCGGCGAGCGCGGCGGTCATGTCCCGGCCGATGTCGCCGACCAGCACGCACCGGGCGGGCGTGGTGCCCAGCGCGGCGGCGGCCCGGTGGACCAGGCCGGGGGCGGGTTTGCGGCAGGCGCAGCCGTCGCCGTCGTCGTGCGGGCAGACCTGCCAGGTGTCGAACGGGCCGAGCAGTGCCTCGATCCGGGCGTGCACCGCCCGCATCTGCGCGGCGGTGAACAACCCCTTGGCCAGCCCGGACTGGTTGGTCACCACGCCGAGGCGCAGGCCGGCCGCGCGCAGCCGGTCCAGCGCCGCCCGCGCGCCCGGCATCGGCCGCACCTTCTCCGGGTCACCGTTGTACGGCACGTCCTCGACCAGGGTGCCGTCCCGGTCCAGCAGCACCGCGTCGAACAGGACCGGCCGGATCACGGCCCGGTCGACGGCCGGGTCGACCCGGCCTGACCTGCGCTGATCCGGCTCCATCTGGTCCCGTCGCACGGGCGGCGGGTTCCCGGAGCCCCGGGGAGTAAACATCATCTACCCGGCGGTACGGCTCGTCGCCGTCCCGGCCGCGCAGGGCTCGCCGACCCGGCCTTACCCGTCGCCCCGGAGAAGCTAACTCCCGGTCCGCCCCGCCGGTTAGCCCCGGTCGCCGTCGGGGTACTGGACGCCAGTGGCGATTGTGGAGAAAGTGATCGACGCTCCCCCGCAGCAGGTGTTCGACGTGCTGGCGGACGGGTGGACGTACAGCGACTGGGTGGTCGGGACCGTGCACGTGCGGGACGTCGACGACAGCTGGCCGCGGGTGGGCAGCCAACTGCACCACAAGGCCGGGCCGTGGCCGCTCTCGTTGCATGACTCCTCGACCGTGCTGGCCTGCGAGCCGCCGCACAAGATGGTCATCAGGGCCGGGCTCTGGCCGGCCGGTGAGGCGATTGTGGTGTTCACCCTGGAACCGGTCGGCGCCGACGCCACCCGGGTGCGGATCGGCGAGGACTTCGCCGCCGGGCCGCTGCGCTGGATCCGCAACAAGCTCAACGACCTGGTCCTGCACCGGCGCAACATGGAGACCCTGCGGCGGCTCTCCGACATCGCCACCCGTCAGAAGGCGGACGAGGCCGCGGAGAGGTGAGGGGCGGGGAGCCTCGACGGAGCCCGACGGAGCACTGGCTACCCTTTGGGGGAAAACCGTCGGCAACCAGAGGATGTCCGTCATGATCGAACCCGTGGAGCTGCCCTCGCCGTGGCGGGAAGCACGCCTGACCGTCGTGGTCCCCACCTACAACGAGGCGGGCAACCTCCCGGTGCTGGTCGAGCGGCTCCTCGCGCTGCCGCTGCCCGGCCTCAAGGTGCTGGTGGCGGACGACAACTCCCCGGACGGCACCGGCGAGGTGGCCGACAAGCTGGCCATCGAGCACCCCGACCGGATCCAGGTCGTGCACCGGGCCGGCAAGGAGGGCCTGGGCCGGGCGTACGTCGACGGGATCGGCCGGGCGCTCGACGGCGGCGCCGACTACGTGGCGCAGATGGACGCCGACCTGTCCCACCCGCCGGAGGCGCTGCCCGGCATGCTCGGCGCGCTGCTCTCCACCCAGGCCGGCGTGGTGATCGGCTCCCGGTACGTGCCCGGTGGCGAGCTGGACGAGAACTGGCCGCTGTACCGCCGTGCACTCAGCGGCTGGGCGAACCTCTACGTGCACACCCTGCTGCGGGTGCGGATCCGTGACCTCACCGCCGGCTTCAAGATCTGGCGGGCGGACGCGCTGCGCGACATCGGCCTGGAGCGGGTGCAGTCCAACGGGTACAGCTTCCAGGTCGAGATGCACTACCTCGCCACCAAGCTGGGGCACACCATCCTGGAGGTGCCGATCCGCTTCGAGGAGCGCCGCGACGGCGACTCGAAGATGACCACCGCCACCAAGGTGGAGAGCGCGCTGATGCCGTTCAAGCTGCGTACCCGGCACCGCAACCTGGAGCGCTGACCCGGTCTCTCTCGCGCCCGGCCCGTCACACGCGGTGACGTCCGTGGCAGCGGACACCCTCGTGAGCGATATGCCTGAGGGGCATATTTATGCCCCTCAGGCATATCGCTCTCCCAGACGTGGACCACCGGGGGGGCGACGCGCGCCCCCGGGTCGCCCGGGCGGGGACGGGAGGGCCATCCCGCCGGCCGGGTCGGTCCGCCTGCGGCCGACGGCGAGGCGGTTGCACCGGCCCCAGGGTCTCGGGCCGGAGACGAGCGGTTGCACCGGCCCCCGGGGTCTCGGGCCGGAGATGAGCGGTTGCACCGGCCCCCCGGGTCGGCCGCGGGCCGGAGACGGCGAACGCCCGGTCCGGAAGACCCGTGCCCGACCGCAGCCGATGCGGCCAGGGAGGGCGAGGTCAGCGGTAGACCGCGCGGTGGGCGGCGCCGATCGCCCGGGCGTACAGGCCGCCGGTGAGGGCACGGCTGCGGCTCAGCGCCGCCTGCGCCGCGTTCGCGCCCGGGGCGCCGTGCACCCCGCCGCCCGGGTTCGCCGAGGCGCTGGCCAGGTAGAGCCGGTCGACCGGGGTGTCCGGCCGGCCCAGGCCGGGCACCGGGCGCAGGAAGAGCTGCTGGTACGCGGCGGCCGTGCCGCCACCCACCGCGCCGCCGACCAGGCTCGGGTTGCGCTCCTCCAGGTCGGCGGGGCCGGCCACGAAGCGGCCCCGGACGAGCCCCTTGAAGCCGGGGGCGTAGCGCTCCAGCACCGCCTCCATCCGGTCCACGTGCGCGGCCACGTCCTCGGCCCGCCAGTCCCGCCGGAACGGCAGGTGGGTGTACGACCAGAGCGACTCCGTGCCGGCCGGTGACCGGCTCGCGTCGGCGGTGGTCATCTGGCCGACCAGCAGGAACGGGTCCTCCGGCAGCTGCCCGCAGGCCAAGTCCGCCGCGTAGCGGGTGAGCCCGTCGACGTCCGTGGCCACGTGCACGGTGCCCGCCCCGGCGACCTGCGGGTTGACCCACGGCATCGGCCCGTCCAGCGCCCAGTCGACCTTGACCGTCGACCCGTCCCAGCGGAAGTGGTCCAGGTCCTCGACCAGCCGGGGCGGCAGCCAGGCCGCGCCGACCAGGTCCAGGTAGAGCGCCGGCGCCGGCACGTCGGCCAGCACCGCCCGACGGGCCCGCCAGGTGGCGCCGCCCTCGGTCCGTACGCCCATCGCCCGGCCCCGGGCGATGAGCACCCGGTCCACCCGGGCGGAGTAGGTGATCCGGCCGCCCTTGGCGATCAGCCGCGCCACCAGCGCATCGGTGATCCGCTGCGCGCCGCCCACCGGCACCGGCCAGCCGACCTCCTGGCCGAGCATGGCGAGCAGCCAGCCGTAGATGCCCGAGCCGGCGTCGTCGGGCGACAGGTCGGTGTGCAGGGCGCAGCTGGCCATCAGCGCGGCCGCGCCCTCGCCCCGGAACACCTCGTGGCCGAACTGCCGGCTCGGCAGCACCAGCCGGCGGGCCAGCCGCAGCGCCCCGGCGGTGCGCAGCCGGCCCAGCAGCTCCAACCCGTCGCGGACCGGCGGGAAGGGGGTGAACAGGGCGTTCACCAGGGGACGGGAGATCGCCCGCCAGTCGTCGTACGTGTCGAGCCAGCGCTGCCCGTCGCCGGGCGCGAACGCCTCCATCGACGCGGCGCTGCGGTCGGGATCGCGGTTGAGCACCGCCGCCCGGCCGTCCGGCAGCACGTGCGCCAGCACGTCGGGCGCGTGCGTCCAGGCCAGCCCGTACGCGTCGAGGCCGAGCCGGCGCAGCACCGGCGAGGCGTACCCGAGGGGGTAGAAGGAGCTGTAGAGGTCGCTCAGGTAGCCGGGGGCGGTCACCTCGGCGGACCGGACCGCCCCGCCGGGGGCGCCGGTGGCCTCCAGGACCAGCACGTCCCAACCGGCGTCGGCGAGCAGGTTGGCGGCCACCAGTCCGTTGTGCCCGGCGCCGATGACGACGGCGTCCGCGGTCTCGATGCCGGTCCCGGTCATCCGATCCGCCTACCCGGCCAGCAACCGGGCGAAACGCGTTTGCCTTGCCGGGACCGGGGCATCCACTGCCGCATGTACAGGGTTGAACAGCTCATCGGTGGAGTGTGGGGCGCGGGCGGCGCGGGCGGTGAACTGGTCGTGCACGATCCCGCCGACGGCACGCCGGTCAGCACCGTACCGGTGGCGACGGCGGACGAGGTGGCCAAGTCGGTCGAGGCGGCCCGGGGCGCGGCGGCGGAGTGGGCGGCGACGGCCCCGGCGGAGCGGGCGGCGGCGCTGCACCGGGCCGCGGCCGCGCTGGCCGCGGCCGCGGACGAACTGGCCGAGGCGACGACGGCGGAGATGGGCAAGCCACTCGCCGACGCCCGGGGCGGCGTGGAGGCGGGCATCGGCACGCTGCGACAGTACGCCGAGTTGGGTCCGGTGCGGGGCGGGCGGACGCTGCACGGCGGCACGCACGCCATCGACTTCATGGCGCCGGAGCCGCGCGGGGTGGTCGCCGCGATCACCCCGTGGAACGACCCGGTGGCGGTCTCCTGCGGGCTGCTCGGCGCGGCCCTGGTGACCGGCAACGTGGTGCTGTACAAGCCGAGCGAGCGGACCCCGGCCACCGGGTGGCTGCTGGCCCGGATCCTCGACGGCGCGCTGCCGGCCGGGGTGCTGTCCCTGCTGACCGGCGGTGGCGAGGTGGGCGCGGCGCTGGCCGCGCAGCAGGTCGACGTGGTGGCCCACGTGGGCTCGACCGCCACCGGCCGGGCCATCGCGGCGGCCTGCGCCCGGACGGGCGCGAAGGCGCTGCTGGAGAACGGCGGCAGCGACCCGCTGATCGTCGACGCCGGACTGGACCCGGTCTGGGCGGCCGGGCAGGCGGCGATCGGCTCGTTCGCCAACGCCGGCCAGATCTGCGTCGCCGTCGAGCGGATCTACGTGCATCGGGACGTGGCGGAGGACTTCGTCGACGCGCTGGTCGACCGGGCGGAGGCACTGCGGGTCGGCCCGGGCCGGGACCCGGGGACCGAGCTGGGCCCGCTGGTGGACCGGCGGCACCGCGACCACGTGCACGGCCAGGTGACCGCGGCGGTGGCCGAGGGGGCGACGTTGCGCACCGGGGGTGTGCTGCCGGAGGGGCCGGGGGCGTTCTACCCGGCGACGGTGGTCACCGGGTGCCGGCACGAGATGACGCTGGTCCGGGAGGAGACGTTCGGGCCGGTGGCTCCCGTGGTGGTGGTGGACTCGTTCAGCGAGGCGTTGCGCTGCGCCGCCGACTCCCCGTACGGGCTGGCCGGCACGGTGCTCACCGCCTCGATGAGCCACGCGCAGCGGGCCTGGCGGGAGCTGCCGGTGGGCACCGTCAAGGTGAACGCGGTGTTCGGCGGGGCGCCGGGCGGCGCCGCGCAGCCGCGTCGCGGCAGCGGCCAGGGCTTCGGGTACGGCCCGGAGCTGCTCGACGAGTTCAGCACGGTGAAGACGGTGCACCTGGAGGCCCCGGGCGGCGGCCACTGGTGAGCGGAAACGCGGGAGCCCGGGACCGTGCGGTCCCGGGCTCCCGTGCGTCGTACCCCCGGCTCAGCGACCGCTGCGCGCCTTGGACTTCTCGCGGGCCTCCGTGGTCTGCCGAAGGTTCGCCTTCTGGATCGCCTTGACCAGTTCCGGCTTGGTCATCCGGGACCGGCCGGGTACGTCCAGCTTCCTGGCCACCTCCATCAGGTGCTCCTTCTTGGCGTTGGCGTCCACGCCGCCCGCCGTGGGAGCCCGTCGGGCCGGTCCGCCACCCTGCGCCTGGCGGTCGCTGGGTCCCTTGCGTCCCTTCGGCTCCCAGTGGTCGCCGACCTTCTCGAACTCGTGCTTGACGGCGGCGAACGCGGTGCGGTGCGCCCGCTCGCCCTCGCCGTACGTCTCCACCGCCGAGTCGTGCGTCTTCTCCCAGGTGCGCTGCGCCTTGTTCGGGGAGCGCCGCAGCGTGCTGGGCAGTACCTCGCGCCCGGGCATCTCGTCCTCCTCCGCGTCGATGTCTGCGTATGGACGGTTCCCCGGGCCCTCATCGGCAAACTCGTCCGCCGGGTTTGTCGATTTCCGGCACCGGGTACCGGCGGGGCCAGCGGGTGCCGGGTGCGCCGGCGGGGACGGGAGCGGGAGATGGCAGCGACGACGGAGCCGACCGCGGTCGCCGGGGGCCGGGACGGCCTGCGGGTCCCCCGCCGGGTACGCCAGCTGAGCTGGTTCACCTGGCGCGGAGCGCTGGTGCGCAGCGGGCGCAACTTCGTCAGGGACAACTGCGCGGACTGGGCGGCGGCGCTGACCTACTACGGCGTGCTCGCGCTCTTCCCCTCCACCGTGGTGGTGGTCGCCCTGGTCGGCCTGGTCTCCGAGGGCGAGCGCACCGTCGACACGGTGCTGGGGCTGGCCCGCGACATCGGCGCCGGCTCGGTGGTCGCCAACGACGGTTTCGTGTCGGTGGTGCGCACCGTGGTCGACCAGCAGAGCGGGGCGAGGGTGCTGCTCAGCTTCGGTCTGCTCGGCGCGCTCTGGTCGGCGTCCGGGTTCATCGGCGCGTTCACCCGGGCCTCCAACGCGATCTACGGGGTCGAGGAGGGGCGGCCGTTCTACCGGTTGCGCCCGATGCAGATCGGCCTGGCAGCCGTGTCGCTGGTCCTGCTCGCCGTGGTGGCCCTCGGCCTGATCGTCAGCGGCCCGGTGACCGACGCGGTGGGCGACCTGCTGGGCGCCGGCGGGTTGGCCCGGACGGTGTGGAGCGTGGCTAAGTGGCCGGTGCTGGCGCTGGTGATGATGACGCTGCTGTCCCTGCTGTTCTGGATCGCCCCGAACGTCCGGCAGCCGAGGTTCCGCTGGTTGACCCCGGGCGGGGCGGTGGCCCTGCTGTCCTGGATCGTCGCCTCCGCCGGTTTCGGCCTGTACGTCGCGAACTTCGGCTCCTACGACGTGACGTACGGCAGCCTGGGCGCGGTCATCGCCTTCCTGGTCTGGCTCTACCTGTCCAACTGCGCGCTGATGTTCGGCGTGCAGATCAACGCCGAGCTGCAACGGGGCCGGGTGCTCCAGGCGGGGGCGGAGGATCCGGGCGAGCCGGTCCTGCCCCCGAAGGCCCCCGCCGATTCGTGACCGCGTGCCGGGTTCGGCGTTTCCCGGGGGCCGCCAGGGGTAGCACCAAGGCATGGAACTGGAACGTGGCAGCAGCAAGCACGGACCGAGGCTCGACGAGCAGATGAGCCAGGAGGTCGCCGGCCTGGTCCAGGGCCCGGGCACCGGGGGCTCGCGCGCCGAGGAGTTCCGCGAGGCCGAGCCGGCCGGCGAGGACCAGCCGGGTACCACCACGGCGCCGGCGGGTGAACTGCGCAGCGGCGCCCCGAAGGGCATGAGCTCTCGGGACGTCGAGGACCGCAGCCGGCTCGGGCGGTTCATCACGATGAGTGCCCTGCCGGGCGACCGCGAGACGCTGATCGCCAACGCCCGCGAGAACCAGGCGCCCGCCGACCTCATCGAGGATCTGGAGCGGCTGCCCGACGGTACGCGGTACCGCACCGTTTCCGAGGTGTGGGCCGCACTCGGTCACAAGAACGAGACGACCCGCTGGTGACCGGATCGGCCCACGATCCGGACGAACACCGGCGGCCAGAGGAGGAATCTTCATGAGCGGCGTTACCGAGCACGTGGACGTCTCCGTCCCGATCCGCACCGCGTACGACCAGTGGACCCAGTTCGAGGAGTTCCCCCACTTCATGGAGGGGGTGCAGGAGGTCCGGCAGCTGACGGACACGATGACCCACTGGACCATCGAGATTGCCGGGGTCAAGCGTGAGTTCGACGCCGAGATCACCGAGCAGCTCCCCGACGAGCGGGTGGCCTGGAAGTCGACCGGCGGCACCCAGCAGGCCGGCGTGGTCACCTTCCACCGGCTCGACGAGGGCAGGACGCGGGTCACCCTCCAGATGGACTTCGAGCCGCACGGCGTGGTGGAGAAGGCCGGCGACAAGCTGGGTGTGGTGGACCGGCGCGCCAAGGGCGACCTGGAGCGGTTCAAGCAGTTCATCGAGCGCCGCGGTCAGGAGACCGGCGCCTGGCGGGGCAAGGTGGACCGTCCGCAGCCGTGATCCTCTCCCCCGCACCTCACCCGTCCGATGGCCGCCGGGGAATCCGGCGGCCATCGCCGTGTCCGGTTCCGGGTGCCGTCGCCGGGCCCGACGAGTGGGCGCGGCCGTTTGCGATCATCAGCCCCGGGTACCGCCAAGGAATGACGGAGAACGACGACAGCGTGTGGCGGGACGAGCAGAAGATCCCGCTCAGGGAGCTGGACCGGGCGATCGCCCGCTCCACGCTCGACGGGCAGACCGACGACGTCACCGGCAACGACGCCGGCGAGGAGGCCGCCTTCGGTCACGGGCCGGAAGCGGCGGACCGGGGTGCCGGGGAAGCCGAGCGGCGCGAGATGACCGACTCCGAGCGGGCGTACCGCCCCTCCACCACCGGCCGGACCGGCCCCGACACGATGTGACCGGCGGGGTCCCGGGCGGGACGACGTCCGGTGCCCCGGGGTGTCGAAGGCGCTGCCGGGCCGCCCGAGCCTGTCCCGGTGCTGCGGCTGGTCGGCTCACCCCGTGGCGGCCCCGGTCTGCGCCCGGCGAGGGCGTGCAGGAGCAGCAGCAGCACCGCCAGCACGGTCAGCGCCGGCCCCAGCAACGCCACCGAGGTGTGCCCGAACAGCACCCCGAGCCCGCCGGGGATCAGCGCCGCGCCGAGCCCGGCGGTCCCGATCTGGACGCCGATGGCGCGGTCCGCGTGCGCCGCGCCGACCCGCTCCGGGGTGGCGAGGGTGAGCAGCGGGTAGACCGGCGCGGCGGCGAAGCCCACCAGGGCCAGGCCGGCCACCGCCACCCAGGCCGGAGCGGGCAGCGCGATCAGCAGGGCGCCGGCCGTCATGCCGAGCAGGCTGCCCCGCAGCACCCGACCGACGCCCAGGCCCTCGGCGACCACGCCCTGCACGACCCGCCCGACGAAGAGGCTCCCCCAGTAGCCGGAGACGCACAGGCCGGCGGTGGTCGCCGACAGGCCGCGCCCCTCGGTGAGCAGCAGGAACGCCCAGAGCCCGGCGCTGATCTCGATCGCCACGTAGACCATGAAGGCGAGCGCGCCCAGCCAGACCGCCGGCAGCCGCAGCGTCTCGCGTACCGGCACCGGCCCGGTGCCGGTCACGACGGGTACGGCCGGGTCCGCCGGCCGGCCCCGCCAGGCCCGTACGGTCAGCGCGAAGGCGGTGGCCAGGGCGAGCTGCGCCGCGGCGACGAGCCCGTAGCCCCAGCGCCAGCTCAGCCCGGCGCCGAGCGCGCCGGTCATGATCAGCGGGCCGAGCGCCACCCCGAGGCCGAAGCAGGCGTGCATCCAGGTCATGTGCCGGGGCCCGAACGCCCCGGCCGCGTACGCGTTGAGCCCGGAGTCCACGGCGCCCGAGCCGAGCCCGAGGACCAGCGCGCAGCCGATCATCAGGGCCAGCTCCGGCGTCGAGGCGTACCCGGTGAGCGCCAGGCTGGCCAGTACCGTGCTGCCGGCCAGCAGCCGACCGACGCCGAGTCGGGCCAGGGTGAAGCCGGCGAGCACGCTGGAGGTCAGATAGCCGACGGTGCCCGCGGTGAGCACCAGCCCGACCGCCTCCGTCGGTACCCCGAGGTCCGCGCGGATCGACGGCCAGCCGACCCCGATCAGCCCGTCGGGCAGGCCGAGGCTGACGAAGGCGAGGTAGGCCAGGAGGAGCAGGGAGGCGCGGGGCGGGGTGACGGACACGGGGGGCCATCCTGCCGTACCCGCCGAGAACGCTTCCAGCCGGCGACGACTTCATCCGAACCGGCAAAAAGCAACGCCCGGACGGGCAGGAATGCGGACAGCCCATCCAGAATCGGCCGATCGGGTGACGGCAACCGGGGGGTGCCGCGTCAGACTTTCGGGATGCAACAGGGCTCCGGCATCCTCACCCCACGTCAGCGGCGTCTCGCCTGGCTCGGCTTCCTGCTCGCCGCGCTCCAGGCCCCGGTCTCGGCCAAGCTGGTCGCCGACGACTCCTGGCTGTTCAGCCTCTGCGTCGCGCTCATGGTGGCGACCGTCATCATCGCCGACGACACCAGCCGTCGCCGGCCGGCCGACGCGCCGTCCGACTGACACCCGGCTCACTCCCCGCGATGGGGGCAGGTGGGAAAGTCCGGAGCCGTGACCTCCGGGCGCCCTCAGTTCCGGGATGAGCCGGGCTCGGCGGGGCGGGCCTCGTGCCCGGGTCGGCCCCGGGTCCGCCGCCGCTCCTTCATCTCCGCCTCGTAGAGGTGGCGGCGGCCGTCCACCAGTTGGTCCCGGGCGGCGCGGTCCAGCTCGCGGAAGACCGCGTAGTAGTTGTCGTCGAAGTCCTCGACGATCTGGAACGTCCACCGACCGGCGATCACGTTGCGGCCGAGCAGCTCGGTGTGGACCCGCTCCGCGAGGTCCTCGTGGCCGGCGGCCCGCAACTGCGCGACCGCGTCGTCGAGCATCAGGTCGGCGTGCCCGATCAACTGGTGCAGCGAGTAGAGGTTCCCGCGCGCCCGCTCCACCGTCTCCAGCGCCTCGCTGAGCTTGCCCAGCGCGGCCACCGTCTCGTCGGTCACCCCGTCCGGCCGGCGGTGCTGCCGATCCGGGCCGTCCTCCTCGTGCTGTCCCATCCGTCCCGTTACCTTTCAGTGAGTAGACGTGACTCACGATTGGCAGCCGTCCGTTGCCGGGCGGCGTTGACCGGGTGAACCGGTCTTGACGCTTCACGGCCCGCAGCCCTGCCTGCGGGTGCAGGTCTTACGGGTCTTACGTAGGCTCCACGTCCTGTTTTTGCGTCGCCCGGCAACTCCAGGTCGACGTGCCGAACTAGGCCGGCAAGATTACGTGCGGCGTTGATGTCCCGGTCCAGGGACAGTCCGCAGGTGGCGCAGTTGAAGGTGCGTTCGGCCAGCGACAGCTTGGGTTTCACTGTCTGGCAGCCGGAACAGGTTTTGGAGCTGGGGTACCACCGGTCGGCGACGTACAACACGCTGCCGTACCAACCGGTCTTGTAGCCAAGGTGCCGGCGCAGGGTCGCCGGGGCGGCGTCGATCAGAGCCCTAGCCAACCTAGGGTTGCGGACCATTCCCGCCACGTGCAGGTCCTCGACCACGACCGTGGTGAACTGTTGCGCCAGCCGGGTGCGGGGCCAGCCCATCCGGCGGCCCTTGCGGGCACCGGTACGTGAGGCGTGCCAGTTGCCCAGCGCCGCCGACAGGTTGGCCAGGCCGGTGTTGAACGCCTCTTTGGAGCAGTGCGCCCACCACGGCGCCACCCACGTCTTGATTTCGTTCCACGTGCGGCGCAGGTCCGGTAGCGACCAGCCCTGCCACGGGGTCAGGTCCGCCTCGGCCACCCCGTAGCTGGCCTCGGCGGCGCGTTGCGCCTTAACCGCGCTGACCCGCCGCAGCATGTGGTTGTAGACGAACCGTGCCGCGCCGGTATTGCGGCGCAGACCGGCCACCTGCACGTCGCTAGGGCCGAGGGCGAACATGTACGCCTGAACGGTCCAGCCGGCGGGCGGCGCGTACCGTTTCACGGGAGGTCCCCGGCGGTGGCGGCGGCCACGGGCGCGGCTGGCCCGGTTCGCTGCGGCGCGGCGGCCGTACAGCCGGGAACACAAGCTGGTCAGGATCTCCGTCACGTCCCGCACCCCGGTCGCCCATGCGGTCACACGGGCTACCTGGCGATCCAGGTCGGCTCGCTGATCGACCGACGACACCCGGGCGTAGACGACCACCTGGCCCTGGGTGTCACCGCCGGCTACATCCACCATGATCGTGCCAGGCGGAAGAGGCCGAGCGGGCACCGGCATGGTCCCCTCGCGGAACCATCGATACGCGGCCTGCGGGTGCACCCCGTTGCGACACGCCCACTCGGCAAGCTTCATGAGACCGACACTAAGACTCACAGACTCGTACGTCTGCCCACAAACGGGTGAACTGCTGACTACCCCCAGGGTGCCGGCTGCGCCCGTTCGCGCGCAGTTCTCCTTGTGCCCACCCTTGGCCGGATCAATCCGGGCGGAGGAGGGCGGCCGACCGGAAGAGGACCCGGGACCGCCCGAGCGGCCGAGGCCGCCCGGGCCGCCGGGTGACTAACCTCGGTCCCCATGCGTCTGCCGTATTCCCAGGTCGCGACCCGGACCGCCGCGAGCGCGGCGCGGTCCGCCCTCGCCCTGCTCTGCGCCTCGGTCGGCGTCCCCGGCCTCGCCGCGGCGGCCGCCAACCCCGGCCTGCTCGCGATGGTCGACCAGCACGCGGCCGCGGTACGCGACAGCCTCGACGGCGACCGGCGACCGCTGACCCCGGCGGCGCTGGTCGGGTACGCCGACGGGCTGCGGGCGGCCGCGCTGGAGCACGGCCTGACCCTGCCCACCGGCACGGTCGACTGGACCGAGCCGGACTGGCTGCGCATCCGCCTGCTGGCGGTCTGCGCGCTGGCCCGCACGCTCGACCCGCGCCACCTCGAAGCGGCCTGACCCGCTCCGGACACGACGGAGGGGCGTCCGCGCCACGCACGGACCCCCTCCACCGGTACGCCTCCGACTCAGGTCCCCGGACGGCGGAACTGCTGGGTCTCCTCGCCCACGTTGCCGGACTGGTACGTCCCCCGGCCCCCGGCCGCCGCCCTGGCCTCCTCGGCGCTCGCCATGGGCTGAACGCGCTCGGCGCCCCGATCGGCCATCTGCCGGCTCATGTCGCCCCGCCCGGCCGCCTGGGCCTGGCGGTGCACCTGGATCGCCCGCGACTCCTCGGCCGCCCGGTCCAGCCAGCGGTCCCAGCGGCTCTGCATCGGCTTCACCAGACCACCGCCGACGCCGACGATCAGGATGCCGGCCACCGTGGCGAGCACCGCGATCAGCACCGGCGTGGTCACCGTGGTGGCGACGCCCACCTGGTTCAGCGCGGCGATGATGCCGAGCGCCAGGATGAAGACCGCCGTCAGGTCGCCGAGGATCCGGCCGTACGAGAGGCCGCCCAGCGCGCCGGTGACCAGGTCCCGGACGGCGTTGGCGATCGCGGCCGCCACGACCACGATGACGATCGCCACGAACGCGCGCGGCAGCCAGGCCACGACGCCCCGGATCAGGTCACTGATCGCGTTGGGTCCCCACACCCCGAAGGCGAACTGCAGGGTGAACAGCAGGACCGCGTAGTACGCGAGCTTCGCCAGGATGTCACTCGCGTCGTACTTCGTGCGTTCCAGTGCCCGTTTGATGCCACCCCGTTCGACCGCCCGGTCGAACCCCACCCGTTCCAGTACCTTGTCCACGATTTTGAGTACCGCTCGGGCGATGATCCAGCCCACCACGAGGATCGCGATGAACGCGATCGCCCTCGGGATGAAGAGCAGCACCGACCTCCACATGTCGGCCACGGCGTCGCCGATGTCGGCCTGCCTGACCGCAAGGGTTTCCGGCATGATGTCCCTCCTGTCGCATGGACTGCGCCGGCCGGATACCCGGTCGCTCAGGGTGCACGCCGCGACACCCGGGATCAATTTCCCGACATATCCCCCGAAAGACCTCCTGACCTGCCCTAACATCACCGCGCCCGGACCGTCCGGCACGGTCGGAAGGCATGATCCAAACCTCTGAGCGACGCTCCGGCTAGGCTGCGTGACATGCCAGGCACGGTCGGGCGAGTCCCCACGCCACCACCCGCCGCCCCCGGACCGGCCCCGGTCTCGCAGGTGGCGGCGACCGTGCTCGCCCACCCCTGGGCGGGCACCCCGCTCGGGCCGCCGCAGCGGTGGGACCCGGCGGTACGCGCCCTGGTCGACGTGATCCTCTCCTCGCCGGTGCCGATGGCGCTCTACTACGGCGACGAGTTCGTGCTGCTCTACAACGAGGGCTACTCCGAGCTGATCGGCGACCGGCACCCGGACGCCCTCGGCCGGCCCGCCGGCGAGGTCTTCGCGGACCTCTGGCACACCCCCGGGGTGGGCGACGTGATCGAACGGGCCTACCGGCGGGGCGAGTCCTTCCTCCAGCGGGAGTCGATGCTGCCGGTCGACCGGCACCTGGCCGCCACCGGCGACCACGCCGTCTTCACCCGCGGCCACTCGCCGGTGCGCGACAGCACCGGCCGGATCGTCGGCGTGCTCACCGTGGCCGCGCAGACCACCCAGCTCACCCAGCAGTTGCAGAGCCTCAGCGACTTCGCCGCCGCGCTCTCCGGCACGCTCACCCTCGACGACGTGGCCCGGGTGACCCTGCGCTACGCGCTGCACTCCTTCGACGCCGACCGGGTGACTTTCGCCGTCGACGACGGCCCCGGCTGGCGGATGGTCCGGCGCATCCGGGGCGAACTGCTCGACGAGGCCGACGAGCGGCTGCCTCCGCTGTGGCGGCCCACGGCCGCGGACTCGCCCGCCCCGGTGGTGGTGACCGCGCGCAGCGGCGTGCCGTACTTCGTCGGCGACGGCGAACCGCTGCGGGCGAGCGCGATCGACCGGCACGACCAGAAGATCCGCTCGCTGGCCGCGCTGCCGCTGCGCTCCTCGGTGATCCGCGGCGGCCTCGCCGTCGGCTACCGGACGCCGCACGGCTGGTCGGCGGCGCAGCGGGCGCTGCTGGCCGCCTCGGCGGAGCTGGTCGGCCAGGCGGCCGAGCGGGCCCGCCGGTTCGAGACCCAGCACGGCACCGCCCAGCTGCTGCAACGCAGCATGCTGCCGGAACGCCTACCGGCGCTGCCCCGGCTGCGCATCGCCGCCCGGTACGACCCCGGCGTGGACGGCAACGCCGCCGGCGGCGACTTCTACGACGCCTTCCTGCTGCCCACCGGCGACCTGGGCGTGGTCCTCGGCGACGTCGCCGGCCACGACGTGCAGGCGGCGGCCCGGATGGGCCAGGTACGGGCGGCGCTGCGCGCCCTGGCGCTGGCCGACCCGCGCCCGGACGCCGTGCTCACCGGACTGGACCGGCTGGTGGCCAGCCTCGGCACCGAGACCGGCACCCAGGAGCTCTTCGTCACCGTGGTCTTCGGCGTGGTGGACGCCGACCGCCGCGTGACCACCCTGGCCAGCGCCGGGCATCCGCCGCCGCTGATCCGGCGCTGCCACCCCGACGGCTCGGCGACGGCCACCTTCGTCGAGCTGCCGGCAGGCGCCCCGCTGGGGCTGGGCTGCCGGCCGCGTACCGCGACCGTGCCGTTCCAGCCCGGGGACACCCTGCTGCTGTACAGCGACGGGGTGGTCGAGCGGCGGCGGCAGAGCCTCACCGCGGGGCTGGACGTGCTGGTCACGGCGGTGGCCGATGCGGCCAGCGGCGACCCGCGCGCGCTCTGCGCGGTGGCCACCGGAGCGGTGGAGGGTGCGACCGAGGACGACGTCGCGGTGCTGGCGGTGGAGCACGCGCGGAAGCCGAGCCGCTCGGCGAGCATGGAGATGCCGGCCGAGCCGACCGCGCCGAGCCGGGTGCGGCACTGGCTGACCGCGCAGCTCACCGACTGGCGGGTGCCGGAGGCGGTGATCGGCGCGGCGGTGCTGTGCACCAGCGAGCTGACCACCAACGCGCTGCTGCACGCCGGCACGGCCGCCCGGGTGGAGATCGACCTGAGCCCGGAGCGGCTGCTGGTGTCGGTCGCCGACTCGGGCACCCGGGGCACCGTGACCCGGGCGCAGACCGACACGTTGAGCAGCCGGGGCCGGGGCCTCGGCCTGATCGAGCAGCTCTCCGACGCCTGGGGCACCGACCCGACGGTCCGTGGTTCGACGGTCTGGTTCGAGATCCTCATCCCGGCGGGATGAGCACGGGCGTCAGCGCCGCCCGAACGGGGTGCCAGGAGCGAGCTTGTCGAGCCCTTTGGTGTCACCTGGAGCGCTATGGTGTCTTGCGTGAATCTGGCGCAGGGTCGACGGCTGCTGGTCGTGGATCCGTCCGGGGTCGACGACGACCTGGTGCGCGACGTGACGGAGATCCTCACCTCGCTGTGCGCTCGCCTGCACGGCGACAGTGCACCGACCAGCCGCGCGTGGCGGGCGATCAACGCCGCCGCCGAGTCGGGCCCGGGCGACGACCTTGACCGCCTCGGCTGCGGCGCGAGCCGACGTGAAAATGATGCAGGCGTACCGCTACGCGCTCGACCTGACTCCACGGCAGGAACGCGCGGTGCTGGCGCACGCCGGGGCGGCCCGGGTGGCGCACAATTGGGCCCTCGCCCGGGTGAAAGCGGTGATGGACCAGCGCGCCGCCGAACGCTCCTACGGCGTGCCCGATGAACTGCTCACCCCGGCGATCGGGTGGACGCTGCCAGCCCTGCGCAAGGCGTGGAACGCCAGCAAGGATGAGGTTGCGCCGTGGTGGCGGGAATGCTCCAAGGAGGCGTTCAACACCGGACTCGACGCCCTGGCTCGAGCGTTGAAGAACTGGGGCGACTCACGTAAGGGCGCGCGCAAGGGGCGCCTCGTTGGCTTTCCCCGGTTCAAGTCCCGCCGCCGCAGTGCGCCGACTGTTCGGTTTACCACCGGCGTAATCCGCGTCGAGGCTGACCGGCGGCATATCACCCTTCCCCGGCTGGGTGCGCTGCGCTTGCACGAGTCGGCTCGTAAGCTGGCTCGGCGGGTGGAGGCAGGCAGCGCGCGGATCCTGTCCGCGACGCTGCGACGCGAGGGCAGGCGCTGGTTCGTGTCGTTGACCTGCGACATGCAGCGTGCCACCTGCATCCCCGCCCGGGCTGGCTCGGTAGTCGGCGTAGACCTCGGCGTGAAGCACCTCGCGGTGCTGTCCACCGGCGAGCAGATCCCCAACCCGCACCACCTCGTGGCCGCGTCGCGGCGGATGCGGCGCCTCGCCCGCGCGGTGACCCGCTGCGTAACCCCCGACCGACGGGTGCACCGAGCAGGATCAAAGCGGTGGGTACGTGCCCAGGATGCGCTCGCCCGTACTAACGCCCGCGTGGCAAACCTGCGGCGTAACGGCCTGCACCAGCTCACCACCCGACTGACACGGGAGCACGGCACCGTCGTTGTCGAAGACCTCAACGTCGCCGGGATGCTGCGCAACCGCCTTCTGGCCCGGCACATCGCCGATGCCGGCTTCGGCGAACTGCGACGGCAGCTCGCCTACAAGACCGAATGGAATGGAGGTCGGCTGGTTACTGCCGACCGCTGGTATCCATCCTCCAAGACGTGTTCGGGCTGCGGCGCGGTGAAAACCAAGCTGGCCCTGTCCGAGCGAACCTACGCCTGCACCGCCTGCGGCCTCATCCTCGACCGAGACTTGAACGCCGCGCTCAACCTCACCGCCCTGGCGCGCGAGGTTGCCGACGCCCGGAGTGGCCGGGAGTCGTCAAACGGACGTGGAGCCGACCGTAAGACCCTGCTTGCGGGGCTGGTGGCTGCGAAGCGTCTACCCGGCACCGCGAAAGCGGGTCAGACCGGGACCGTCCCACCGCAAGGCGGGACTACCAACCGTGTACTCAGCAAAGCCCACGGAACGGTAACGGTAGGAGGACGCCCATGAGCGCAGAGAGTCCCTCCGGCGTCCTCTTCGACGTCGACGGCACGCTGGTCGACACCACCTACCTGCACACCGTGAGCTGGTGGGAGGCGCTGCGACAGGCCGAGCACCGGGTGCCGATGTCGCTGATCCACCGGTCCATCGGGATGGGCTCGGACAAGCTCCTGGACCACCTGCTCGGCCCGGAACGGGACCGGGCGGCCGACGGCAAGCTGCGCGACGCGCACGACAGCCTCTTCGCCGAGTACTGGGAGCGCCTCGCCCCGCTGCCCGGCGCGGCGGAGCTGGTGCGCGCCTGCGCCGCCCGGGGGCTGCGGGTGGTGCTCGCGACCTCCGCCGCCGAGCACGAGGTCGGGGCGTTGCGCGCCGCGCTGGACGCCGACGACGCCGTCGACACCGTCACCTCGTCGGCCGACGCCCAGCAGAGCAAGCCGGCGCCGGACATCCTGGTGGCCGCCCTGGAGCAGGCCGGTCTGGACGCCCGGCGGGTGGTCTTCGTCGGCGACTCGGTCTGGGACGTCGCCGCCGCCGCCAGGCTCGACATCCCCTGCGTCGGGTTGACCTGCGGCGGCACCAGCCGGGGTGAGCTGGCCGGGGCCGGCGCGGTCGCCGTCTACGACGACCCGGCGGCGCTGCTGGCCGCGTTGGCCGACTCCCCCCTCGTCACAGCGAGGCGGACGTCACCGCGGGACAAGCCGGACACCGAGGCTTAGCCCCCCGGAGCACGGGGCACAGTCCCCACCTCGCGCGCGGGCGCGGGCGAGGTGCGAGAGGTGGTGCCGTGGAACCGGTCGATGTCGCGTTCGCGCTGGTGGGCGTGGGCGCCCTGCTGGCCGGGATCCTGCCCCGGGTGCTGGAGCGCCGCCCGCTGTCCATGCCGATCGCGTTCCTCGGGCTGGGCATGCTGGTCTTCCTGCTGCCCACCGGGCTGCCCTCGCCGGACCCGCTGGCCCATCCGGAGCTGACCACCCACCTGACCGAGATCGGGGTGATCGTCGCCCTGATGGGCGCCGGCCTCAAGATCGACCGGCCGTTGAGCTGGCGGCGGTGGTCGTCCACCTGGCGGCTGCTGGCGATCGCGATGCCGGTGTGCATCGCGGCGGTGACGCTGCTCGGCTGGTGGTGGGCCGGCCTGGTGCCGGCCGCCGCGCTGCTGCTGGGGGCGGCGCTGGCCCCGACCGACCCGGTGCTCGCCGCCGACGTGCAGGTGGGCGAGCCCACCGACGTGGAGGACTCCGAGGACGAGGTCCGCTTCGCCCTCACCTCGGAGGCCGGCCTGAACGACGGGCTGGCCTTCCCGTTCGTGTACGCCGCCATCGCCATCGCCACCACCAGCCTCGCGCCGGCGGACTGGCTCGCCGACTGGTTCACCGTCGACGTGCTCTACAAGCTCGTCGTCGGCGTCGGCGGCGGGCTGCTCGTCGGCTGGCTGCTCGGCAAGCTGTTCTTCCGCGCCCCCAGCGAGCTGCGGCTGGCCCGGCACGCCGAGGGCTTCCTCGCCCTGGCCGCCACCTTCCTGGCGTACGGGCTGGTGGAGGTGATCGGCGGGTACGGCTTCCTGGCCGTCTTCGTGGCCGCGCGGGCGATCCGGGCGGCCGAGCGTACCCACGAGTTCCACTCGGTGCTGCACGACTTCGCCGAGCAGGTCGAGCGGCTGCTGACGGTGCTGTTGCTGCTGCTCTTCGGCGGCGCGGTGATCGACGGCCTGCTGGCCCCGCTGACCTGGCCGGCGGCGGCGGTCGGACTGGCCCTGCTCTTCGTGGTCCGGCCGCTGGTGGCCTGGCTGTCGCTGCGCGGCGCCCCCGGCCGACCGGCCGAGCACTGGGTGATCTCGCTGTTCGGCATCCGTGGCGTCGGGTCGTTCTACTACCTGGCGTACGCCACCAGCAAGACCGACTTCCCCCAGGCCGACCTGATCTGGGCGACCGTCGGGCTGGTGGTGGTGGTGTCCGTGGTGGTGCACGGGATCGCCGCGACCCCGGTCATGCAGCTGCTCGACCGGGCGGGCGAGCGCACGAAGGAGCCGTCAGAGCGGGGCGAGCCCGCACTCGGCGGCGTCCGGGGCTGACCGCGGGGCGGGCACCGTGGCCGGCGCCGGCAGCTCCAGGTGCACCCGGACGAGGGTGCCACCGCCCACCGTGCGGATGTCGACCAGGTCGCAGAGCTGCTGCACGAGCAGCAGCCCGCGTCCCCGCTCGGCCGACGCCGGGGCCGGGATCCGGCCGGCGAGCGGGTCGGTCAGCGTGCCGTGGCTGCTGATCTCGCAGACCAGCTCGTCCGGCGCCGCCACCCACCAGCGGGCCGTGCCGGGCCCGCCGGCATGGGTGATCGCGTTGGCGGCCAGTTCGGTGACGGCGATCCGCAGGTCGTCGACGCGGTCGGCGGGCAGTCCGGCGGCGACGGCGGTGGCGGCGACGGCGGCCCGCAGCGCGGCCAGGCCGGCCGCCTCGACCCGCAGCGTCGCCGCGTCGGCCGGGGCCGGGGGCAGCGCCTCGGCGCAGCCGGCCAGCACCCTCTCGGGCTGCTGGTAGCCGGCGCTGGGCCGGGCCACCGCCCCGCTGCGCACGACGGGGTGGGTCCGCCCCACGTCGGCGAGGGCGTCGGCGGGCAGCCGGGAGCGGTCGAAGAGGCAGAGCACGCTCACCGGGTACGCCGGGAGCGCCAGATTGATCATGGCTTCGTGCTCGACGCAGTGCCGGTACGCCGCCGGCCGCCGGCCCGGCCAGAGCGACTCCCCCACGATCCGCAGCCGGCGGCCGGGGAACCGGTGCACGAAGTCGCGCAGGGCGGTGGGGATGATCGCCGCCGGGTTGCGCCCCATGGCGCTCATGTCGGCGAGGGTCACCCCGGCGAACGCGCCGAGAGCGGTCCCGACCTGGCCGAGCCGGTACGCGGGGACGGCGACCAGGACCGGCTCGTCGGCGGCCCGGCCGGCCGCCACGAAGGCGGTGATAGCGTCGAGGTAGTCGTGGTCGTCGGCGTAGAGCAGCGCGTCGTGCCGCAGGCCCCGGCCGGTCACGCCGTCCCCCACCGTCCGGAATCCCCGTCCACGTCGCGCACACCTCCCCCGAGGCGACGATACGCCCCCCGCCGGCGGCCGGTGCGCGCACCGGTACCGGTCAGCGACGCACGGCGAGCACCCGCTCGGCCAGGGCGCGCCCCAGGTCCCGCCCGGAGCGCCAGGCGCTCTGCACCCGGGGCCGGCCGAACGCGTCGCCGGCCAGCCCGACCCCGTCGTTGTCGAGGTGGTACGTCCCGTCCCCGGCGGCGGTCGGGCGGGCGTACGTCCAGCGGTGCACGTGCACCAGCTCGGCCGGCTCGGGCAGCCCGAGCAGGTCGCGGACCGCCTCCTCGACGGCCGGCCCGGCGGCGCTGGGCTGGGCCAGGTGGCCGGCGGCGAACTCCGGCGTGGTGTGCGCGACGAGCACCGGGGCGCCGTCGCCGCGCCGGTCGCCGTCGTCGCAGACCAGCGCGAGCAGCGGGTGGTCGTTGACGAAGGCGCCCCGGAAGTCGGGCCAGCGGCGGCTCGGGAAGCGCAGCACCGCGCTGAGCGTCGGCGACCAGCGCTGCTGAAGAGCGGCACGCGTCGCGTCGGCCAGCTCCGGGTCGAGCAGCAGCGCCGCCTGCGGGCCAGGCATGCACAGCGCCACCGCGGCGCACCCGGCTCCGTCCACCGTCGGGCCCGGCCGCACCGTCATGACCAGCCGGTCCACGCTCACCGGCAGGTCCCGGGCCAGCTCCTCGACCAGCGAGCGCAGGCCGCGCGGGGCGGCCCAGCGGGTCGGACCGGCCACCTCGCGCCGGCCGTCCGGGCCGTACGCGACGAAGGTGTCGGTCCACTCCCGGACCAGCCCGGCGGCCCGCCAGCCCCGCACGACCTCAGCGAAGTCGGGGTCGTCGACGGTGAGGTACGCGGCGCCGGTGTCGGCGGGGCGGCCGTCGAAGCGGCGGCTGGCCAGCCGCCCGCCCGCCACCCGGCCCCGTTCCCGGACCTGCACGTCAACGCCCGCCCGGACCAGCTCCGTCGCGCACGCCACGCCGGCGATGCCGGCTCCCACCACGATCACGCCCGAGTCCACCGGGTGATCGTATGTGCGTCGGCGGCGGGCGGCATGAAGGACCGACACCGTGGGTAGGGGTACACCTGTTCGAAGAGAGGTGGACATCATGGCCGACCGCAACAGGCAGCAGCCCGATCCGCGGGGCGCGATCAAGGACCCGGACGAGTGGGTGACCGGCGAGGAGCCGCCGACCGCCGCCCAGGAGTCGTACCTGCACACGCTGGCCCGGGAGGCCGGCGAGGAGGTGCCGGACGACCTGACCAAGGCCGAGGCGTCCCGGCGGATCGACGAGTTGCAGGAGGAGACCGGCCGGGGCCGGTGACCCTCAGCGCGGGGGCAGGCGGTGCAGCTCGACCTCGTCGAGCCGCCCCGCCGCCACCCGCGCCGTCAGGTAGGTGGCGTACGGCTGGGACCGCCGGTCGGTGGGCGAGCCGGGGTTGAGCAGCCGCAGCCCGCCCGGGGCGACGCTGTCCCACGGGATGTGCGAGTGGCCGAAGATCAGCAGGTCACGGTCGGGGAAGCGGGCCGCGCAGCGCTCCTCCCGCCGGGTCTTCGGCCCGGTCTCGTGCACCACCGCCACCCGCAGGCCGTCCAGCTCGACCCGGGCCACCTCGGGCAGGCGGGCCCGCAGCTCCGGGCCGTCGTTGTTGCCGTACACGCCGACGAGCCGGCGGGCCCGGGCGCTCATCGCGTCGAGCAGCGCTACGTCGACCCAGTCACCGGCGTGCACCACCACGTCGGCGGCCTCCACCGCCGACCACACGGGCGCGGGCAGGTCACGCGCCCGCTTCGGTACGTGGGTGTCGGCGATAATGACCAGGCGCATCCCGCCATTCTCCGCCAGCCGGCGGGGGTGGGCGCCCGGCGCGCTCAGGCGCCCTGGCCCTGGTTCTGCATCAGGCCGCCGTCCATGAAGTACGTCGACCCGGTGACGTAGTCGGCGTCGGCGCTGGCGAGGAAGACGGCCAGCTTGGCGATCTCGCCGGGCTGGGCGGCCCGCTTCCACGGGATGGACTGCACCTGTTCCTCCAGGTACTGCGGATCGTCGATGGCCCGCTGGTTGAACGGGGTGAGCACCATCCCAGGTCCGATGTTGTTGACGTTCATCCGCATCGGCGCCACCTCCAGGGCGAGGCTCTTGGCGAACTCCAACATCGCGCCCTTGCTGGTGTCGTAGTCCGCGCCGCCGGCCCGGGCGACCTCCTGGTGGATCGAGGTGATGTTGATGATCTTCCCGTGTCCGCCCTGGTCGCGGCGGTGCCGCACAAACCGGCGGGAGCAGAAGAACGTCCCGTAGACGTTGATCCGGATGGCCCGGTCCCAGGTCTCGGTGTCCAGGTCGGCGACGGGGATGCCGGAGGCGTCCACGCCGGCGTTGTTCATCAGGACGTCCAGGGTGCCGAACTCGGCGAGGGCCTCGTCGAACATCGCCTCGACCTGGTGCTCGACGCTGATGTCGCCCTGCACCACCACGGCCCGCTGGCCGGCCTTCTCCACCTCGGCCCTGGTGTGGTTGGCCCCGGCGTGGTCGTGCAGGTAGTGCACCACCACGTCGGCGCCCTCCCGGCCGAACTCGATCGCCGTGGCCTGCCCGATCCCCGAGTCCGAGCCGGTGATCAGCGCGGTCCTGCCCGCCAGTCGTCCGGTCATCAGCGTGTTCCCTCCCTGGGTCCCGTACCGGCCGGCACGGGCTGTCGGTCGCCTTCGGTGGCGCTGCGGGCCCGCTCGTCGGCGGCGGTGAGATGACCCGCCGCGTTGATCAGGCCGATGTGCGAGAACGCCTGCGGGAAGTTGCCGAGGTGTTCCCCGGTCGCCTGGTCGATCTGCTCGGCGTACAGCCCGAGGTCGTTCACCCGGGCGGCGAGCTGTTCGAACACCCGGCCCGCCCGGTCCCGCTCCCCCGCCTTGGCCAGGCAGCCGACCAGCCAGAACGAGCAGATGACGAAGCCCGCGGGGTCGTCGTCCCAGCGGCGCAGCAGGCCGTCGCGGGACAGCCGCCGCTCCACCACGTCCACCGTGGAGCGCATTCGCGGATCGTCCGCCGGCAGGAAGTCCACCAGCGGCATGAGCAGCACCGAGGCATCCAGCTGGTCGGAGTCGAAAGCCCCGGTGAAGGCGCCGAGCCGCTCGTTCCAGCCGCGCGTCAGCACCGCCGCCCGCACCTCGTCGCGGGCCGCCGCCCAGCGGGCCACGTCCGCCGGGCCGCCCAGCCGGGAGCCGAAACGGACCGCCCGGTCCAGCGCCGTCCAGCACTGCACCTTGGACGAGACGTAGTGCCGCTCCGCGTCGCGCGCCTCCCACATCCCGGCGTCCGGCCGCCGCCAGTCCGACACCGCCCGGTCGGCCAGCGCGCGCAGCAGGTGGCGGACGTCCGGCGACATCGGGTCCAGGTAGTACCGCATCAGCCAGGCCGCGTCGAGGACCTCGCCCAGCACGTCGTTCTGCCGCTGCCGCCAGGCGTCGTTGCCGACCAGGACCGGTCGGCTGCCGTCGTAGCCGGAGAGGTTGCCGAGGGCGTGCTCGGTGAGGTCCCGTCCGCCGTCGACGCCGTACATGATCGGCACCGGCTCGTCGCCGATCCGGCCCATCGCCTGGCCCACCCAGGAGAACTGCCGGTTCGCCTCGTCCGGGCAGGCCGCCAGCCAGAGCGCCTGGAGGGTGAGGCTGAAGTCGCGTACCCAGACGAAGCGGTAGTCGTAGTTGCGGTCACCGCCCAGCTGCTCGGGCAGCGACGTGGTCGCCGCAGCCACCACCGCTCCGCTGGGCCCGTAGGTCATGCCCTGCACCACCATCGCGCTGCGCCGCACCGCGTCGCGGTAGCGGCCCTGGTAGTCGTCGTGCAGCGCCGCCCAGGACCGCCAGCCGGCGACGGCGTCGGCCACCACCTGGTCGGCGTCGGGCGTGGCCGGCTGCGCGCCGCCGTAGGCCGGGGCGTGCCCGAGGGTGAAGCGGTAGGTCTCCCCGGCGCGGACGGTGATCCGGCCGGTGGCCCCGTCCTCCCCGCAGTCCAGCGCGACGTCGGCGCGCAGTCGCAGTCGGCAGCCGCCGCCGGCCGCGTCGATCATTCCATCGGAGTTCGTCAGGTAGGCACTGACCATCCCGTACTCGAACCGGGGCTGGTAGTCCACCAGCATTGGCACCTCGCCGACGAGTCCCTCGACCACCCGGGCGAGCACCCGCGGGGAGCGCCGGCCGATGTCGTGCCCACGCGCCCCCGGCTCCAGCGCCAGGGCGTCGGTGACGGCCACCGCGCCGGTCGCGGTGGTGAAGACGGTACGCAGCACCAGCGTGTCGTCCAGGTAGGAGCGTTCGCTGGTGTACCCGCCCGCGGGCCGGATCGACCAGTGCCCCGCCCGGTCGTCGAGCAGCCGCCCGAACGCCGACGGCGCGTCGAACCGGGCGGGGCACCACCAGTTCACCGAGCCGGCACGATCCACCAGCACGGCGCTGCTGCCGTCGGCCAGGAACCCGTGCTCACTGATCCGTCCGCTCTGCACGCCGGTGCCTACCCGGGCCGGCGAAGCAGCATTCCTCGACGTCGGCGGCGGTTGGGCGTTACCGCTGGGGACCGTCGGGAAGACGGGTGGCCGACGAAGGAGGCAGCGATGACCAGACCCTCGAACCCGACCGCGGCCTGGCGTCCCGGGATGCCGGGCGGCGAGAACCTCCCGTCCGGTCCGGCCGGCCGGCCGGCCGCGCCCGGCGGTGACGGGCACGGCCCGCAGACCGGGCCGCCCACCGTGACGATCGGCTCGTACCCGGACTATCCGTCCGCACAGCGGGTGGTGGATTATCTGGCCGACAACCGGTTCCCGGTGGAACACACCGCGATCGTGGGGACGAACCTGACCCTGGTGGAGACCGTGCTCGGCCGGTTGACGACCGGGCGGGCCGCGTTGCTCGGCGCGGGCACCGGAGCCTGGTTCGGGCTCTTCATCGGCCTGCTGTTCGGCATCTTCACGGTCGGCAACTGGCTGGCGGTGATCCTGGTCGGGCTGGTCATCGGCGCGATCTGGGGTGCCGTCTTCGGTGCGGTCGCGCACGCCATGTCCGGCGGCCAGCGCGACTTCACCTCGGCCAGTTCGCTGCGCGCCGGCCAGTACGCGGTCACCGTTGACGCGAACCTCGCCGACCAGGCACGTCAGCTGCTGGGACGGATGCACCTCACCCCGACCGGCGCGACGGCCCGCTGAGCACGTACCCCGACGCCCCGGCGCACCGCGCGCCGGGGCGTCGCGGCGTGGGTCAGGCCCGGTGGTACGCCAGCTCACCGGCCCGGATCGGTACGTCGACCCGGTTCTCCGGCGGGGCGAGCGGGCAGGCCCACCGGTCGTCGTAGGCACAGCTGGGGTTGTAGAGGTAGTTGGCGTCCAGGCGTACCCGCCCGCCGGGCAGCACGGTGAGCCCCCGGCCGTACGTGCCCTTGACGGTGTCGGTCAGGTACCGGCCGCCGCCGTAGCTCTCCCGGCCGCTGGTGCCGTCGCGCAGCGGCACGAACAGCCCGCCCCCGTACGCCTCGATCCACCACAGGGTCAGCGGGCCCCACGGGGTCTGCGCCACCGCCACCCGCCGGTAGGTCACCACGCCGTCCGGGCCGCCGGTGTCGATGCTCTCGGTGCCCGAGGCGGGGCGCAGCGGCGCCTCCACGACGGCGTCCGGGTTCGGCGGGAACCAGCCCAGCCCGGTGAAGGCCGCCCGGTCGGCGGCGGGCACCGGACTCTGCGGGTGCCCCGCGAACAGCTCGTCGCGGGCCGTCCGGAAGCCGGCCAGGTCGAGGTCGGAGAGGTAGAGCCGGGCCACCCGCTCCCGCCAGTCGAGCAGCTCGAGATCGTCCACCCGCCGAGCCTAGCCGGGCCCCGGGGTCAAGGGTCGGTGGCCAGCCGGGCGTGCAGGTGCTCGTCGTGGCGGCGGCCGTCGCCGTACCGGTGGGAGTCGCGCATGGTGCCCTCGATCGGGTACCCGGCCCGCGCGGCGACCCGGCAGGAGGCCGGGTTGGCGACCGCGTGACAGAGCTCGATGCGGTGCACCCCCAGGTGGGCGAAGGCCCACCCGCCGAGCGCGGTGACGGCCCGGGAGGCCACTCCCCGGCCCCGCGCGGCGGCGGCCGTCCAGTAGCCGATCGAGGCGTTGCCGTCGTGGATCTGGAAGAGCGAGGCCCCGCCGAGCAGGGTGCCGTCGGTCGCGTCGGTCACCGCCAGGGAGAGCCGGTCCACGGCCGTCGGGTCCGCGCGCCGACGCAGCCACTCGCGCGCCGCCGCCTCGTCCCGTACGCCCTGCGGGTTCCACCGCTCGACCTCGGGTTCCCGCAGCGCCGCGAGCACGGCGGGAGCGTCCCACGCCCGCCAGGCGCGCAGCAGCAGGCCGGGGGCGGTCAGCTCGACGGGATCCACGGGCCGGAGTGTGGCACGGTGTGCCGCCGGCCCGCCCGCGCTTTCCGCCGATCGCGTTCCTTCAAAGCAGAATTACCCAGTCGCTCGCCCTCCCCTCCACCCGCTCTCGGCAGCTCAAAGCGGGCTTGTTTAAATTTGAAGGAGTGCTACAGTCGTAGCCGTGACGGAGGGTCTGGACAGCGCGCGGATGGCCGGCTGGCGCGCGTACATCGAGGCGAGCCAGCGGCTGTTCACCCAGCTGGAGGACGACCTGCGCGCCGACCGCGGCCTGAGCTTCGCCGACTACCACGTGCTGGTCCTGCTCGCCGAGGCGCCGGGACAGCGGCTGCGGATGGGCGAGCTGGCCGACCGCCTGGTCTTCTCTCCCAGCCGGCTGACCTACCAGATCACGTCCATGCAGCGGCGCGGCCTGGTCGCCCGGGAGTCCTGCCCGCAGGACCGCCGGGGCAGCGAGGCGGTGCTGACCGCCGCCGGGCTGCTCGCCCTGCGCGAGGCCGCACCGGGGCATCTGGCCTCGGTCCGCCGGCACCTGATGGACGACCTCGACGACGCCGAGGTCGCCACCCTGACCCGGGTCTTCGAACGACTCGGCCGGCGCCTGCGCGCCGACCGCGACGCGTCGTCCACCCTGAGCGACTAAGGAGTTCGCGATGCCCGCCATCACCGTCGACGACGTCCTCGTCCTGCCCCGCCTGCCGCGGCTCGACGAGAGCACCAACTTCCGTCCGGTGCGCCGCCTGATCACCGCGCCGCGCGGCTACGAGGGCGAGGGCTTCCCGGTGCGCCGGGCCTTCGCCGGGGTGCCGATGACCGAGCTGGACCCGTTCATCCACCTGGACCAGATGGGTGAGGTGGACTACGCCCCGGGCGAGCCGAAGGGCACCTCGTGGCACCCGCACCGCGGCTTCGAGACCGTGACCTACATGATCGACGGAATCATGGACCACCAGGACTCGCAGGGTGGTGGCGGCACCATCACCAACGGCGACACCCAGTGGATGACCGCCGGCCGTGGCCTGCTGCACATCGAGGCGCCGCCGGAGCACCTGGTGATGAGCGGTGGCCTCTTCCACGGCCTCCAGCTCTGGGTCAACCTGCCCAAGGTGGCGAAGATGAAGCCGCCGCGCTACCAGGACATCCGTGGCCGGGAGGCGGCGCTGCTCACCACGCCGGACGGCGGGGCGCTGATCCGGGTGATCGCCGGCGAGGTGGCCGGGCACCGGGGCCCGGGCTCGACCCACACCCCGATCACCATCGCGCACGTGACGCTCCAGCCCGGCGCCGAGCTGAGCCTGCCCTGGCGGCCGAACTTCAACGCGCTGGTCTACGTGCTGGGCGGCCGCGGCACCGTCGGCACCGAGCGGCGGCCGGTGCGCACCGGCCAGCTGGCCGTGCACGGCCCGGGCGACGCGCTGCGGGTCACCGCCGACGCCCGGCAGGACGCCAACACCCCGGCGCTGGACCTCTTCATCATGGGTGGCCGGCCGATCCGGGAGCCGGTGGCGCACCACGGGCCGTTCGTCATGAACACCCGCGCCGAACTGGTCCGGGCCTTCGAGGACTTCCAGGCCGGCCGGCTCGGGGTCGTCCCCGCCAAGCGGCTGCCGCACACCGGCGGCCAGGGCAAGCGGCCCTGATCGCACGCCAGGGCGCCCCGGTCCACCGGGGCGCCCTGGCGTCGGTCTCAGGAGACGGCGAAGATTCCGGCGACCCCGAGGATCACCATGAGCAACACCGCCAACAGCGCACCCCGTTCACTCTCCACCGCCTGAGGGCGGTACTCGGACACGGGGTTCGTCGTCTCGGCGGGCATGCTGTGGCCTCCTCGGTGTGCGCGTCTCGGGTCCGACAGGTGCCACCACCAGGGCACGCGGAGCAGGCCCGGCGTGCGTACCGGCGGCAGGACACCTACCGTGAGGACGTTGTCGACGACCTCGGGGGGCTGGAACGTGGCGACCCAGGATTGGTTCCTGACCGCTGACGAACGCGCCAACCCGGTCTCGGTGTTACCCGTCTGGACGGCGGGAAACCTCGCCGAGCCGTTGATTCACGGTGTGGCGTACTTCGACCGGCTGGTCGACGAGGTGGCGGCGCTGCGCGCCGGTGACCACCTGTTCTTCACCGACTGGCGCGGCGACCCGGACCAGCGGATGCGCCCGGACGGCCCGACCGTGGCCCAGCTCTTCGCCCAGGCCGCCCAGCGGGGTGTCGTGGTCAAGGGGCTGATCTGGCGCTCCCACCTCGACGCCCTCTCCTACAGCGAGACGGAGAACCGGACCCTCAGCGAGGCGATCTGCGCGGCCGGCGGCGAGGTGCTGCTCGACCAGCGGGTCCGGCGGGGCGGCTCGCACCACCAGAAGCTGGTGGTACTGCGACACCCCGGCGCCCCGGAGCGCGACATCGCCTTCGCCGGCGGCATCGACCTGTGCCACAGCCGGCGCGACGACGCGGCGCACCGGGGCGACCCGCAGGCCGTGCGGATGTCCCCCCGGTACGGTCCGCACCCGCCCTGGCACGACGTGCAGCTCGCCGTCCGCGGCCCGGTGGTCGGCGCGCTGGACACCACGTTCCGGGAGCGCTGGACGGACCCGATGCCGCTGGACTCGGAGAACCCGCTGGCCTACCTGCGCGACCGGCTGCGCGGCGCCGACCTCAGCCCCGATCCGCTGCCCGAGCAACCGGCCGACCCGCCGCCCTGCGGCCCGCACCGGATCCAGGTGCTGCGCACCTACCCGGCGGTCCGCCCCCGCTACTCCTTCGCGCCGGACGGCGAGCGCACCGTGGCCCGCGGCTACACCAAGGCGGTACGCCGGGCCCGCCGGCTGATCTACCTGGAGGACCAGTACCTGTGGTCCACCGAGGTGGCCGAGCTGTTCGCCGACGCGCTGCGGGACAATCCCGACCTGCACCTGGTGGCGGTGGTGCCCCGCTACCCGGACGTGGACGGCCGGCTGGCCCTGCCACCGAACATGGTGGGCCGCGAGCAGGCGCTCTCGCTCTGCGACAAGGCCGCCCCGGACCGGGTGCACGTGTTCGACCTGGAGAACCGCGAGGGCGAGCCGGTCTACGTGCACGCGAAGGTCTGCGTGGTCGACGACGTCTGGGCGAGCGTGGGCAGCGACAACTTCAACCGCCGGTCCTGGACGCACGACAGCGAGCTGTCCTGCGCGGTGCTCGACGACACCCGCGACGAGCGGGCGCCCACCGATCCGACCGGCGAGGGCGACGGCGCCCGGGTCTTCGCCCGGGAGCTGCGGCTGCGGCTGTGGCGCGAGCACCTCGACCGCGACCCGGACGGCGGCGAGGACGCCGACCTGCTGGACCCGGAAGCGGCGGTGAAGGCGATCACCTCGGCGGCCGACGCCCTCCAGCGGTGGTACGACGGCGGCCGGCAGGGCCCTCGGCCACCGGGCCGGCTGCGCCCGCACCGGCCGGAACGGCTGCCGTGGCTGACCCGGCTCTGGGCGCTACCGGCGTACCGGCTGGTCTACGACCCGGACGGCAGACCGCTGCGGGCCCGGCGCGCCGGCACCTGGTGAGGCGTCGCCACGCGCCTCCGCCCGCGCCTGCTGCCCGGGGTACGGGGTCAGCCCACCCGGGTACGCGAACGCGGTGCGCGGGGCGTAGAAGCCCCAGGTGATCAGCAGCGGGTTCTCCGGGCGCAGCGCGTAGACCGGGTGCCCGGGCTCCAGGAACTCCACCGACTCGATCTCGAACGGGTCGACCGTCTCGGAGATGAACGGGTAGACGGAGCTGACCAGCTGCCCGGCGCAGCGGGTGAAGTAGCGGTGGTGCCCGGAGTGGATCACGTGCCCGGTCTCACCTACCCGCGCCCGCGCCCGGATCAGCGGTGACCCGTCGGCCACGGTCTCGGCGACCAGCGCCTCGCCCCGCACGTCGATCGTGGTCCGGCCGAACACCGCGGGAGCGCCGCGGGCGGCCGCGTACTCCCGCACCAGCGGGCTGGAGGTGACGTAGTGCGTCCACCAGCCGCCCGGCGTCACCCCGCCGGGGGCGTTCACCCCGTCCAGGGCCACCCCGAGGTAGGTCAGCGAGTAGGCGCCGAAGCCGGAGGTCTGGGAGTCGTCCTCCACCACGTACTGGTTCATGAAGACCTGCCGGTCCCGGCGCGGCCGCAGGCCGGACGGCACGAGCGCGGCGACGGCGTCCGGATCCGCCGGCAGCCAGCTGAAGTGCAGCGTGCGACTGTCGACGACGAGTTGCGGATCCGCGGGGTCCAGCACGACGCCTCCGTACCGATGGGTGTAGGCCGACGCTACGTGCGGTCCTGTCAACGGGACAACGACGGAAAGCCGACACTCGTCCGCCATGTCGGTTTCACGATTGACCGGTCGGTCGGGCTGGGGCAGCCGACCGGACGGGACGAACGGGTGCCCGTCGGACACCGCCATCGGTCGAGCGACCCGGTAACGGTGATCACAAACTCGCGAGTTTATGCCCGTTACACCCCTTTCATGTCTCGAAATTACTTAAGTACATCGTCCTTTCGGCTAGATTTCGTCAAGCCGATCAGGCTAAGGTGAGTCCCGAACGGACCACCTGAAGCTAAACCAAAGCGTCACGTCTTTTTGTCCGCGGACGAGGTGCAGGGAGGACCACCCATGACCGCGCCAGCGACCACTGAGCAGTCGGCCACCGCCGCGCCGACCACCGAGAAGCTGGACCCGCGCGCGCTCACCGACAGCGCCGCCGACCTGCTCAACGCGATGGCCGCGCTGCCCGCCAACCATCCGTCCCGCGCCGCGATGCGGGACCGGGCGATCGAGGCCTGGCTGCCGCTCGCCAACCACCTCGCCCACCGCTACAGCGGTCGCGGCGAACCCACCGACGACCTGGCGCAGACCGCCGCCGTCGGCCTCATCAAGGCGATCGACAAGTTCGACCCCTCCCGCGGCGTCGACTTCGCCGGCTACGCCATCCCGACCATCATCGGTGAGCTCAAGCGGCACTTCCGCGACCGCACGTGGGACATCCGGGTGCCCCGCCGCCTCCAGGAACTGCGGCTGGCCATCTCCGACGCCAACAGCTCGCTGCTGCAGACCCTCGGCCGCTCGCCGACGGTCGCCGACATCGCCGCCCACCTCAAGCTCACCGAGGAAGAGGTCCTGGAAGGCCTGGAGGGCGCCCGCGCGTACAACGCGGTCTCGCTGTCCACCCCGACCGGCGACGGCGACCGGGCGACCGAGCTGGGCGACATGCTCGGCGGCGAGGACAGCGAGTTCGAGCTGGCCGAGCTGCGGGTGGCCCTCGGCCCGGCGCTCGCCACGCTCGACGAGCGCGAGCAGAAGATCCTCACCCTGCGCTTCTACGGCAACCTGACCCAGTCGCAGATCGCCGAGCAGATCGGCGTCTCGCAGATGCACGTCTCGCGGCTGCTGGCCCGGGCGCTGACCAAGCTGCGGGGTCAGCTCGACGGAACCTACTAGGGTGCGCTGACGGCGGCCGGGTCGGCGGACCCGGTCACCGTCGCGTCCTTCGGGCCCGGTCGGCGGTTCGCCGACCGGGCCTTTCCGTGCCCACACCGCGCACGCGTCGGGCACCGCGACGGCCGACGCCGCTGATCGCCGGCGCCGGCCTTCGGGTACCGCGCTCAGTGGCTGCCCGGCTCCCGCCACATCGGGTAGAACGGGGAGCCGTCGGGCAGCCGGAACGGCTCGCCAAGCCGGTAGCCGTGCCGGGCGTACAGGTCGCGGCTGCGCTCGCTGCTCGCCTCCAGGTACGCCGGCACGCCCGCCGCGTCCAGCGCCGCGTGCTGGTGCCGCAGCAGGGCGGTGCCGACGCCCCGCCCCTGCCGCTGCGGTGCCACCGCCAGGAACGCCAGGTGGTGATGGTCGTCGTGCGGGTGGTGCGCCTCGAACAGCGTGTCGAGGTGCTGGAACCGCTCGGTCCACTCGCCGCAGGCCGCGGCCAGCCGCTCGTCGTAGTCGGCCGGTGGCGGCGCCGGGTCGCCGGACTGCGGGAACCAGACCGCGACGCCGGACCGGTCGGCGGTGGCGTGGACCAGGCCGTGCCGCATCGCGTGGTCGACCAGGATCTCGAAGTTGTCCGCCAGCACGGCCTCCCGCTTCGCGGCGTCCGGCACCAGCCACCGCGTCGCCGGCAGGTCGTGGAACGCGCCGGCGATCCGCTCGGCGACCGCCCGGGTCTCCGCCGGCCCGAGCCGCTCGACGGTCAGCCCGGTCACCGCCGCACCCCCGCCCCGGCCGGCGTCGGCTGGCCCGGCTCCGGCCGCACGGCCACCGCGGCGCTCTCCGCGCCCAGACCGATCCGGGCGTACACGTCGGGGCGGCTGCGCCGCAGGAACAGGCCCCAGAGCACGCCGAGCAGCGCGGCGAGCGGGTAGACCGCCGGGACCGCCCAGCGCAGCGGGGAGTCCGGCGCGACGCCGAGCGCGTTGGCGAAGTTGTCCAGCGCCACCACGATGATCACGGCCAGCGCGACCGCCGCCAGGCCCGGGGCGATCGCCCGCCGCCAGAGGGTCTCCCGCACCCCCTGCCGGGCGAAGAACGAGATCACCGCGACCGAGGTCGCCGCGATCAGCAGCAGCACGCCGAAGCCACCGCCGGTGCCGGCCCAGTAGAACAGCTTCAGCACCGGGTCCCAGCCGTTCACCGCGTAGAGCACGATCACCACCAGCCCGAGGACGCTCTGCGCGAGCGACGCCACCCGGGGCGACCCGGTGCGCGGCGAGGTCTGCCCGAAGGCGGCGGGCAGCACCCGCTCCCGGCCGAGCGCGAAGGCGTACCGGGCGGTGGTGTTGTGGAACGAGATCATCGCGGCCAGCACCGAGGTCACGAAGAGCGCCTGGCCGATCAGCACCGCGGTGTCGCCGAGGTGCTCGCCGGCCAGGTTGAAGATGAGCAGGACGCTGTCCTCGCCGGCCCGCTCGGCGATCCGGTCCGGCCCGGTGGCGACCGTCATCGTCCAGGACGACAGGGCGTAGAGCGCCGCGATGATCGCGACCGAGAGGTAGGTGGCCATCGGCACCGTCCGGCGCGGGTCCTTGCTCTCCTCGCTGAAGACCACCGAGGACTCGAACCCGACGAAGCCGGTGATGGCGAGCACGAGCACCGCCCCGGCGCCCGGCACGAAAAGGTTCTCCGGCGACAGCGCGGCGACGCTGACCTCCCCGCCGGCCGGGTGGGTGAGCTGGGCGAGGTCGTAGCCGACGATCACCGCGATCTCGGTGACGAGCAGCACCGCCAGCACCAGCCCGTTGATGTCGACCCGCAGCAGGCCCAGCACGGCGACCAGGCCCCAGGCGACCAGGGCCACCACCCACCACTGCGGATGGCCGCCGAAGAGCCGGTCGAGCACCGGCTCGGCGGCGATGCCGATGGTGCCGTAGAGCCCGACCTGCAGGGCGTTGTACGCGATCAGCGCCACCCAGGCCGCGCCGACGCCGGCCGGCCGGCCCAGTCCGCGGGAGATGTACGCGTAGAACGCACCGGCGTTGGCGACCCGGCGGGCCATCGCCACGTAGCCGACGGAGAAGAGCACGAGCACCGCCGCGACCGCCAGGAAGGCCAGCGGGATGCCGGTCACGCCGGTGACCGCGTACCCGGTGGTGACCACCCCGGCGACCACCGTGAACGGCGCGGCGGCGGAGAGGACGAAGAAGATGACCGAGGGGACGCCCAACCGGCCACGGGCCAGGGCGTCGGAGACGTTGCTGGGGCGTTCCAGCGTCGACGTGGGAGACATGGGGGGCGGCTCCGGTTCGAGGGGGGATGAGGGGGATGGTGGTGGCGCAGCTCAGGGGACGCCGCGCAGCACGGCCGCGCCGACCGCGGCCTCGGTGTGCGCGACGAGTTCCCGCAGTGGGGCGGGCAGGGCGGGGATGAGCACGCCGAGCCGGTGGTGCGCCCGGGGTCCGGCGCTCCAGAGCACCTCCCGGCTCAGCCCGGCGGCGCAGACCAGGCCGAGCAGGACGGCGTCCGGCACTCCAGGGGGATCCGGCCGTTCCAGCAGGGCGCGCAGCCGGGTGGCCGGCCACGCCACCACGTTGAGGTCGATCGGGACGTAGCTGACGCTGGTACGCAGCAACCGCCGGCTCTCCTGCCGGCGCAGCACCCCGGCGCGGGCCAGCCGCTCCCCCACCGACGTGGTCGCCGTCTGGGCCAGGAAGCTCAGCCAGGTACGCACCGACTGGTGCTGCGACTCGCCGATCAACTGGTCCAGCACGGTGTGCGCCAGGGCGTCCGGCGGTGGGCGCCGGTCCAGCACCGTGACGAGCCCGCCCGAGACGGTGATCTGTCCGAACAGGATCAGTTCGCCGAGGAGGGCGCCGGCGAGCCCCAGCCCGGTCGCGGCCGGGTGCAGTTTCGCATTGCCCCGGCTGTCGTTGTGGGCGATGAGGAAGAACTCGTCGGCGATGAGCAAACGAGCCTCCAACGCGGGTTGTCCACAAGTGATCGACGCCGGGTGACAGGATGCCCGCACCCTGCGACCATTGCAACTCCCGGATTCGATGGTTGCACTCCGTGCTGGCGCGACCTGCGGATCTTGCCGTGCCAGACTCAGAGGGTGACCGCCAGCCCCACCGTCCGCCGCCGCCGGATCGCCCGCGAACTCCGCCAACTGCGCGAGCGCGCCGGCATGACGCTCGACGTCGCTGCCCGCCAGCTCGACATGTCCAAGAGCAACCTGTCCCGGATCGAGAACGCCCAGATCGGCATCAAGCCGCGCGACGTTCGCGCCGCCCTGGCGCTGTACGCGGTCACCGGCGCGGACGCGGAGGCGCTGATCGAGATCGCCCGCGGGGCGCAGCAGCGCGGCTGGTGGCAGAACTACAGCGACGTCCTGCCGGAATGGTTCGAGTTCTACGTCGGACTGGAGGCCGAGGCGGCGACGCTGCGCACGTACGAGGCGGAGTCGGTGCCCGGCCTGCTCCAGACCGAGGCGTACGCGCGGGAGATCTACCGGCGCACCGCGGGCGAGGAGGGGCTGGAGCGCAAGGTGGCCGCTCGACTGCGCCGGCAGGAGGTGCTGCGCCGGGAGTCCCCGGTCCAGCTCTCCGTGGTGCTCAACGAGGCGGTGCTGCTGCGCCCGGTCGGCGGGGCGGCGGTGATGGCCGAGCAGCTGACCCACATGGCCCGGATCGCACAATCACCGAACGTGACTATTTACGTACTTCCATTCCTGGCCGGGGCGCATCCGGCGATGAGCACCCCGTACGTCATCCTGCAGTTCGCCGACGCCGCCGACGCCTCCGTGGTCTACCTGGACAATCTCACGATGGGGCTGGCTCTGGAGGATGCCGGTCACGTGCGCGGGTATAGCCTTGTGCACGAGGAGCTGTGCCGCATGGCACTGGATCCGGCGGACTCCGTAGCCCGCCTGGAGGCCGCTTCTCGTAACTTTGCGTGACCGCATCGCGGCACGCCCGCAGAAGACGAGAGGTACGGGGATGACCGCGCTCGACCTGACCCGGGCGGACTGGCGCACCAGCACGCGCAGCAGTGGCAACGGAAACTGCGTGGAGGTCGCCACCGTCGACGGTCGGGTCGCCGTCCGCGACAGCAAGGACCGGGGCGGGCCGGCGCTGGTCTTCTCGTCCGCGACCTGGGCCGCCTTCGTCACCGGCGTCGACGCGGTGCGCCCCGGCTGACCGCCGGGTGCCACAGTGGGCACCGTGCTCTCCGACGTACCCCTGAGACTGCCGGTCAGTCCGGTCCTGCCGGCGCTGGTCGAGGCGCTGGCCGAGGCCGGCGGCGCGGTGCTGGTGGCGCCGCCCGGCACCGGCAAGACCACGCTCGCGCCCCTCGCGGTGGCCGACCGGGTCGAGGGCCGGGTGGTGGTGGCCCAGCCGCGTCGGGTGGCCGCCCGCGCGGCGGCCCGCCGGATGGCCGACCTGCTCGGCGAACGGGTCGGCGGACGGGTGGGGTACGCGGTGCGCGGGGAGCGCCGGGTCGGCCCCGGCACCCGGATCGAGGTGGTCACCACCGGCCTGCTGGTCCGCCGGCTGCACCACGACCCGGAGCTGCCCGGGGTCGGCGCGGTGCTGCTCGACGAGGTCCACGAGCGGCAGCTCGACGCGGACCTGGCGCTGGCCTTCGCGGTGGACTCCCGGGCCGCCCTGCGCCCGGACCTGTGGCTGCTGGCGATGTCGGCGACGCCGGAGGCGGACCGGTTCGCCGCGCTGCTCGGCACGGACCGGCCGGTCCCGGTGGTCCGGGCCGAGGCGGCGCTGCACCCGGTCACCCGGATCTGGGCGCCCCCACCCCGGCCGGTGACCCCACCCGGCGCCGGTCGGGTAGACCCGGCCCTGCTCGACCACGTGGCGGCCACCGTCCGGCGGGCGCTGCACGAGCGCGAGGGGGACCTGCTGGTCTTCCTGCCGGGGGCCGGCGAGATCGCCGGCGTCGCCCGGCGGCTGGCGGACCTGGCCGACCGGGTGGCCGTCCTGCCGCTGCACGGGCGGCTGCCCGGCGCCGCGCAGGACGCGGCGCTGCGGCCGGCCGACCGCCGCCGGGTGGTGCTGGCCACCTCGGTGGCCGAGAGCAGCCTCACCGTGCCCGGCGTCCGGGTGGTGGTGGACGCGGGGCTGAGCCGGGTGGCCCGCACCGACCTGTCCCGCGGCCTGGGCGCCCTGGTCACCGTCCCGGTCTCCCGGGCCGCCGCCACGCAACGCGCCGGCCGGGCCGGGCGGGAGGCACCCGGCCACGTCTACCGATGCTGGTCGGCGGCCACCCACGAGCGGCTGGCGGCGCAGCCGGAGCCGGAGATCGCCACCGCCGACCTGACCGGCTTCGCCCTGGAACTGGCGGCCTGGGGAAGCCCGGACGGCACGGGGCTGGCC